>JBAVPI010000599.1:0-19283 GCA_049692915.1 Pyrinomonadaceae bacterium | reverse complement strand
GGCCCGTCCACGTCGCCGACCTTGACCGGGCCGCTGATGCTGCTGACGGTCAGACTGATCCGCCGCGGGAGTTTGAGGATGACACGTTGGTTGACCTGCGCCTTCCGCCCGCCGCCATCGTGCTCCTGCCGCCCCTTTACCGAGAGGCCCCCGCTCGTCTGCTCGACGACGATCTGATGGTGCTCCAACTCGGCACGGGTGCGCGCCGTGCGGATGATTCGGACTTCCGCCGTCTCCGTGTCCGAAGTGCCGATTTCGACCGACCCACGGATGCTCGACACCTCCACGCGCGCGCCGATTGGAAGTTGATAGCTCCGGTTAACTTCGTCGCGCTCTTTGAAGTCTTCGCCATCGGGGACTGTCGCCGCCGTGGTGAACCTTGCTTCCCGCGAGCCGCAGGTCAGCATCAAGCCCGTCAGCATCGCCGTGATGATGATGTATCTCACTTTTCTCTCCTCCGTTTCTCAGCCTGGTAGAACGCACTAATCAATCTCGATGTAGGACGCTTCTTCTAAACTGTTAAAGAAATTCAGCACCTCGTCGGGCTGTATGAAATCCGCGTAGTCCTCGCGCATGAGGTCGAAAATCTCCCTGACGGTGCGCACGCCGTCCATCGTTCTGAGGAACCACTCGATCAACACGGCGGTCTCATTCCTGACGCCCAACTTCGCCGGTCTGGGGTCGTTCAAGTGCAGCACCGCCAGCCCCTTGCTCTCTCTGACCCCGTCGCCTCTGAACTGGCGTTCGTGCACGAGCGACACATCTACCACACGCCTAGGGATTTTGTCCCATACGGCATCGCTCGTCCCTGCGAAGTATTCCGCGAAGTAATTGGGCCGCGCCTTGACCGGCAGGGAAACTTTCTCAACCGCGCAACTGACGGGTGTTTGCGTGAACGACCATGCCCATTCGGAAAGGGGCGTCATGTCGAGGTGGGTGAATCGGTGCATTGACTGGTCGAGCAGCTTGAACCCGAACCGCTGGAAGAACTGCGGCATGTTCAAGCGATTGAATTGATCGGCTGCGCTCATCGAGAGCGGCAGGCTGAAGTCGAGCCACACCCCTCCGGGGGCCAGCACGCGATTAATCTCCGTAACGACCCTGCGCTGGCTCGGCACGATGTCCATCAGGTATTGCGTGATGACGCACGAAAGACTCGAAGAGCGAAACGGCAGTTGATTGACGTTGGCGACGAGCAGGTTGATGCCCTCGCGCTTCCGACCCGCGCCCTCTACCTTGACGACCTTCTGAGAGATGGGGAAGTTCGATTTCGGCGCGCTGTAATGCAGCGTGAAGTCTCCGCCGTCGAGCAGCCTTTTAGCCAACAGCAGCGTGTCTATAGCGAGTTCAACGCCGAACGTCACAGGGAATAACTCCGCTACCTGATAGACGAGTCCGCACGCGCCGCAGCCGAGCACGGCGACCGATTCGCGTTCACGACAGAACCGCTCGATGTCGCCCGTGAAAAGGCGGTTCAGTTCTTCAGCCTCTTTCGTCCCGCCCCAATCGCGGTAAAAATATGGCAGCATCTCAAGTGCGGGCCACCCGCCGCCCGCCAGATCGTCGAAGAAACTCTTCGGCTGGCTTCGCCCGTTCACGTATTGCGTGGCCGACTCCATCACCTGTTCAATCAACTCAAGGTTCGCCAACTGGCCTTCAAAATCTCTCTCCATCACGGCCAGACTCTCAGGCGCGTGCAGTTCTTCATCGTAGGCGTCCCGCACCTTGACCCTCTGCGCTTCTATCTCCTTCCGCTTCTCCGGCAAGAACTCAACATGGTTCCTCAGCAACGGGTCGGGATTCGAGACGAAGACCTCCACGCCCTCAATCGAGGGATAGAATGCACGGCACACGTTGCACCGCAGACCGTCCTGCTCCTGCCGTTCGAGACCGCCGTTACAGCGAACGCAGTGGTAGAACGAAGACGACTCGCGCGGCGGCTCGGACTCTAAGGCGCTGCCGATTTTGGCCTCCCCGTTCTCTGCCTTTTCAGGGCCGGGCAACACTGTATGACTCATCGTGTGACTCCTTCATTCCAAGACGAATGATATTCGCAGAGCATTCGGCGGAGGCCGTCTTCCCGCGCGAGCCGGTGAGACGGGGCGACCCCTTAAGCGCGCGAATGCGGCAGGTAGTTTTTCAGGGTGTGCCCGGCATCGAGTGCGCGCTCGGCATCGAGCTTGCCGTAATCAAGTTTGACGATCCTATCCGCCACTGAGAAGTAATGGTCGTCGTGCGTGATGACCAGCACGGTCTTGCGCCTCGCTTTCAACTCCGGCAGGATTTGCAGGTAAAAGACCTCCTTGAAGACCGGGTCTTGGTCGGCGGCCCACTCGTCGAACAGGTAGAACGGCCTGTCTTCCAGATAGGCGGTGAGCAGGGCCAGCCGCTTGCGCTGCCCCTGCGACAGGTCGGTGGTGGAAAGCTCCGCGTCTTTAATCTTGACCTTGTGATGAAGCTGAAGTTGTCTCAGGTAACTCCGGGCCTTGGCGTCGAGACCTTCCGTGTCAAGGCCGAGGATGCTGTCGAAGAGGAAGAAGTCTGAGAAGACGACCGAAAAGAATTGCCTGTAAGCTTCCCTGTTTTCGTCCGTGATGAGTTGCCCGCCCAGCCGAATCTCCCCGCCCTCCGGGATGTATAGTCCCGTCAGGAGTTTCGCCAGCGTCGTCTTGCCGCTGCCGTTCCCCCCGACTAAGAAGACAAGCTCGCCCGGCTCGAAGCTCAAGTCTATCGGGCCGAGAACAAACTGGTCGTCCTCCCCCTCGTTGTAGTAGGCATGGGTAATGCCGATCACGTCGAGACGGCCCCACGCGGGCGCGCGGGCGAGGTCGAAATCGGCCACGGCCTCCGCGTCATCCTGAAGCCTGAGTCCCAGTTCATCAATCTTCTTCAAGGCCACATCGGCGCGGCCCAGCGCCGGCGCTACGGCGAGGATGAACTCCATCGGACTCATCATGTAGAGAATGACGAGGACGTAGCCGAGGGTCGTGTGAAGCTGGCCGACACCGCCCGTCGGCGCGGCGAACAGCAGCAGCCCGACGAGGATGAAGATCAGCACGTGCCCCCAACTCGAAGCCGCGGCATAGATGCTGTTGCTCAAGACCGCGTGATGCCTGAGCGCCGCGGCGCTCGTCTCCAGCGACTGCGCGAGGAAGGCTTCGCGCCGCATCCTGTGAAGCTTCAACTCCTTCGTCCCGTCAACCAGCGCGCGCAAGTGTTTGAACAGCACGTCCCACTGCTGTCGGCTCGTCGTGACGTATTGCAGCGCCCTCTTCATCAGCAGTTGATAGACGACCACGCCGCACGCCATGAAGCCTAGAACGCCAAGCAGTACCGACCACGAAAGCCAGCCCAGATAAACCAGACACCCGGCCACGATGACGATGTTCATGCACAGCAGCGGAATGTTGCTGAGCGCGTTGGCGATGACCGGGACATCGTCGGTGAGCGTCGCCAGCAGGCGGTGTCCACCCAACTCTTCGAGCCGCCGCAGGGGAGCAGAGAGAATGCGGCGCGACAGGAAGACCCTCAAATCATAGACGGCGTTGTTCGACAGGCGAACCAGCAGCAGGTTGGACACGAACCGGCTTACGACCATCAGCAGGCAGAGTCCGACGAAGGCCGGGATTAAAGAGGCCGCGGGCCGCGAGCCGCTCAGGGTGGCGTTGATGAGCGCGAGCAGGCCCGTGTTGCTGAGTCCGGCGACGGCCCCGGCAACCAGCGCGACCAGCACAATGCCTCTGGATGATTTGAGAAGAAAGAAGAGTGCCCCCATCAGTTTTCCGACTCCTCCGTCCTATTGAATGCAAGCCTTCAGACGCCGGGCCAAAGCCTCTACGTTGGGCTTGCCGAGCATCGTGTAGTGGTCGCCGGGAGTCGGATAGACCTCCAGTGGGCCGCTGACAATCTTGTGCCAGCCGAGCGATTGTTCTCTGGTCGCCCCCACCAAGCCTTCCCTCGCGCTGAACAGAACGATGCGACAGTCAAGCGGCTGCGGCTCGTAGTTTAGCATCGCGCTGAAGTGGCTCTGGAAGAGTTTGAAGAGGCGGCGCAGGTCTGTGAGTTCCATCTCCGGGGAGAAGAGTCTGGCCCTCACGCCCTGCCTGAGAAGATAATTCAACTGCTCGTCCGGCTCCTGCTCCGCCACGTACTCCCACGGCAGCGCCAGATATTCCGCAGGGATGCCGAGGTCGCGGCTGAAGTTGGCTAAAGTCGCCGCGCGGTCGGTTCGCAGAGCGCGCTCGTCGGGGTCGGGCACGCTGGTATCCAAGAGGGCCAGCAGTTCCACCTTCTCGCCGCGCGCCTGAAGCCTGCGCGCCATCTCGTATGCCACCAGCCCGCCCATAGACCAGCCGCTCAAGAGGTAAGGCCCTTCGGGCTGCACGCCGCACAGCGCCTCGACGTAGATGTCAGCCATCGCCTCGATGTCGGCAGGAGTCTGTTCGCCGTCTTGATGCTGCGACTGGAAGGCGTAGAAAGACCTCTCCGGCCCGAACTGTTTCGCAAGGTCGAGATAAGGTAGGACGCTCCCGCCGGAGCCGTGCACGCAGAAGAGGGGCCGCTTGCCGTTACCCGTCTGGATTTCCACCAACGGACTCGACACCGCCGACGACTGCTGCCGCACCATGCGTGCCATCTGTTCCACCGTGCCGTGTTGCAGGAGGTTGACGGGCGACAGCTTAACGCCCGTGGCCCGCTGCAAGCGCGACAGGAGAGTGATAGCCAAGAGGGAGTGTCCGCCGAGGTCGAAGAAGTTATCCCTGATGCCGACGTTCTTGACACCGAGGATATCCTGCCAGAGGCTAGTGATTTGAACTTCCAGCCCGTCCCGCGGTGCGCTCGAAAACTGCTCGTCCTCCGAGGGCTGCGACTCGGCCTCTAAGAGCGCTCGCCGGTCAAGCTTGCCGTTCGGCGTGAGAGGCAACTCCTCCAGCGGCACGAAGGCAGACGGCAACATGAAGTCGGGCAGCCTCTCCGAGAGGAAGCCGCGCAACTCGGCGGATGAAGCGGCAGGCTCTTGGCCGACGAGGTAAGCGACTAATTGCCTGTCGCCCGTCGAGCGGTCAACGGCCAGCACGGCAACGTCCCGCACCGAAGGGTGCTGTTGCAGTACGGCTTCAATCTCGCCCAACTCGATGCGGAAGCCGCGTATCTTCACCTGCTGGTCGAGCCGTCCAAGATATTCCAGCGTCCCGTCCGCCAGATAACGGGCCTTGTCGCCGCTCCTGTAGAGGCGTCGCCCGGACTCAAGGGAGAACGGGTCTGGGACGAAACGCACGGCGCTCAAGTCGGGTCGTCCGAGGTAGCCGTTGGACAGCCCCGCGCCCCCGACGTACATCTCTCCCGCGACCCCCGTCGGGGTGAGTTGCATGTGCGGATCCAAAACATAGACCCCCATGTCGGGGATGGGCCTGCCGATGATGCTGCCCGTGCCCCCGAACACGTCGGACTCGGAAATTTGATGGTAGGTAACGTGGACGGTGGTCTCCGTGATGCCGTACATGTTGACCAGACGCGGCCACTCGTCACCGTGACGCTCAACCCACGGCCTCAGGCTCTGTACCTCTAATGCCTCCCCGCCGAAGATCACCGCTCGCAGGCTCAGATACTCGCTAGCTTCAGCCGCTTCCTGCTCGGCACGCATCAACTGGCGGAAGGCCGAGGGCGTCTGGTTCAGCACCGTCACTCCCTCCACGCACAGCAGCTTGTAGAAGTCTTCCGGTGAACGGCTCGTCGCGTAGGGCACGACCACCAACCGCCCGCCGTGGAGCAGCGCTCCCCACAATTCCCAGACCGAGAAGTCGAAGGCGTAGGAATGGAACATCGTCCACACGTCCTGCTCGGAGAAGTCGAACCACTGCCGCGTCGCGGCGAACAGACGTGTGACATCGTAGTGAGTGACGGGCACGCCCTTCGGATGGCCCGTCGAGCCGGAGGTGTAAATCACGTAGGCCAGATTTTGCGGCACCACTTCGGCGGCGGGGTCGGCGTCGCTCTGCCGCGAGATGAGTTCCCAGTCGGAGTTCAGGCAGAGCACGGCGGCGCGGCAGCCCTCGAAGTGACCGAGCAGATGTTGTTGAGTCAAGAGCAGGGGCGCGCCCGTGTCCTCAAGCATGAAGGCCAGCCGCTCGACCGGGTAGGTGGGATCGAGGGGCACGTAAGCCGCCCCGGCCTTGAGGATGCCGAGCAAGCCGACTACCATTTCCGCAGACCGCTCCGTGCATATCCCCACAGGCGTGTCCGGCGTGATGCCCGCAGACCGGAGATGATTTGCGACCATGTTCGCTCGACTGTTCAGCTCGCGGTACGTGAGGCTGTCGGCCTCGACTGTTAAGGCCACGGCGTCGGGCGTGCGCATGGCCTGCGCCTCGAACAGTTGGTGAAGACAACCTTCGGGCGCGAACCGCTCGACGGCTTCACTCAGGCTCGACAACCATGCACGCTCCGATTCGGTCATCAGCGGCAAGGTGGAGACGGGCCGGTGCGGATTGAGCGTCAGGGCTTCCAGCAAGACCTCGAAGTGCTCGATCATCCGGGCGACTGTCCGCGCGTCAAACAGGTCTGTGTTGTACTCTAACGTCCCGCTCAACCTCTCGCCCGCGCCGTGCATTAAAAGGGTCAAGTCAAACTTCGCTGTTCCGCTCTCTTCATCCAGTGGGCTGAGGGTCAGTCCCGGCAACGCCAAAGACTCTACGGAAGGATTCTGGAAGGTGAACATCACCTGAAACAGCGGCGAGTGGCTGAGCGTGCGCTCCGGCTGCAACTCTTCGACAAGCTTCTCGAACGGGAGCGACTGGTGCAGGAATGCCGCCAGAGTCTGCTCGCGAACCTGCGCCAGCAACTCGCGGAAGGTGGTCGTTCCTTCGACACGCGCGCGCATCACCAGCGTGTTGACGAAGAAGCCGATCAGGCTCTCTATCTCCACACGCTCGCGCCCCGCTACAGGCGCTCCAACCATGATGTCCTGCTGCCCGCTGTAGCGAGAAAGCAATACGTCGAAGGCCGCCAGCAACAGCATGAACTGCGTCACTCCTTCGCCCCTCGCCACCTCGCTCACTCTCCCGCTCACTCCCTCCCCTAGCGTGAACTGCCGCCTCCCTCCCCTGAATGACTGCACCGCCGGTCGCGGCCTGTCCGTCGGCAACTCCAACACCGCGGGCGCTCCCTCCAACTGCTTGCGCCAGTATGCCAACTCCCTCTCCAGCGCCTCGCCCTGCAACTGCCCGCGCTGCCAGACGGCGTAGTCTGCGTACTGCACTTCCAACTCTGCGAGGGGCGACTCTTCTCCGCGCGAGTAAGCGGTATAGAGAGCGGCGACCTCCCTGACGAGCACGCCCATTGACCAGCCGTCCGAGACGATGTGGTGCATGGTCAGGACGGCAATGTGCTCGGCCTCGGCGAGCCGCACGAGTGCGACGCGGAGCAGCGGGGGGCGTGAGAGGTCGAAGGGGAGGCGTCCCTCTTCGGAGGCGAGGGCGAGTGCGGCCCGTTCGCGCTCGGCGGATGGCAGCCCGCTCAGGTCGTGCACTTCCAACTTCAGGCGCACATCCGGGACGATAACTTGAGCGGGCTGGTCTGCCTCCATCGTGAAGATGGTGCGCAGGCTCTCGTGCCGCCGGACGACTTCGTTGAGACTCTGCTCAAGCGCCTCGACATCGAGTTGGCCGTTGAGTCGGAAACTCGTAGGGATGTTGTAAGCGGGGTTGTCGTGGCTCATCTGCGCGAGGAACCACAACCGCTGCTGTGAGAAGGAGAGGGGCAGCGGGCCGTCTTTTGAAATTGGCAACAGCGGCGACAGTTCCAACTGCTGCCCTGCCCTGACCCTCGCTTCCATCACTTGAGCGAGTTCGGCCACGGTCGGCGCGTCGAACAGGTCGCGCATCTGCATCTCGACGCGGAAAACGTCGCGGACGCGTGAGACGAGCCGGATGATCAAGAGCGAGTGGCCGCCGAGTTCAAAGAAGTTACTGCGAACCCCCACCTGACCGAGGCCCAAAACTTCCGCCCAAATCTCCGCCAGCAACTCTTCGACCTGCGTGCGCGGCGGCACGTAGAGCGTGTCCGGCCCGGTCTGCACCTCCCCCGGTGCGGGCAGCGCCGAGCGGTTCACCTTCCCGTTAGGCGTCAGCGGCAACTCGTCGAGCAGGACGAAGGACGCGGGAATCATGTACGCGGGCAGTTTGTCCTTCAGATGGCTCCTCAACTCTTCGGGAGCGATGAGGCCGCTCTGTTTCGGCACCACGTATCCGGCCAGACGCTTGTCGCCCGTCGCATCCTCCAGCGCCACGACGACGCTCGTCTTCACGTTCGGGTGCTGGTTCAAAGCGTTCTCGATTTCGCCGAGTTCGATGCGGTATCCTCTGATCTTCACCTGATGATCCAGACGGCCCAGATAATCCAGAACACCTTGCGGCTGATAGCGTACCAAGTCGCCGGTTCTGTAGAGTCGTTCCCCCGGCGTGCGGCTGAAAGGGTTGGGCATGAATCTCTCGGCGGTCAGCGCCGGATTCGACAGGTAGCCACGCGCGACGCCGAGGCCCCCGATATACAACTCGCCGGCCACTCCCACAGGCAATACACCCATCCTCCCGTCCAGAACATAGGCCTGCGTGTTGCTCAGGGGCAGGCCGATGGGGATCGCCCCTTCGACGGCTTCGACCTGATAGGCCGTCGAGTAAATAGTCGTCTCGGACGGCCCGTAACCGTTCCACAGCGCGACGCTGCGTTCCTTCAACCCGGCGGCCAGTTTCGAGGACAGCGCTTCGCCGCCGCTGATGATCTTCAGACGGGCGGGCGAGGGATTCCAGCCGCCCTCGATCAGCAGCCGCCAAGTGGCTGGCGTGGCCTGCATGAAGGTGGCGTCCACCTCGCTTATTCTTTCGGACAGGCGCGACCAGTCAGTCACCTCATGCCGGTTGGCGATGACGATGCGAGCGCCGCGCATGAGCGGCATGTGCAGTTCGAGTTCCGCGATGTCGAAAGAGAGCGAGGTCACGGACAGGAAGACATCCTGAGAGGTGATTTGAAAAGTCTCGGCCAACGAGGAGAGCAGGCTGACGACGCCGCGTTGAGTGATCTGCACTCCTTTAGGCTGGCCCGTCGAGCCGGAGGTATAGATGGTGTAAGCGAGATTGTCCGGGCCTGTCACGTTCGCCGGATTCTCTTTGGAGCAGGCAGAGATTTCCGCGAGCCGCTCGTCCATGCAGACGACCCGCCCGTGCTGCGGCAGCGCCCCTCTCAACTCCGCATTCGTCAGCAGCACGTCCATCTGCGCGTCGTCGAGGATAAAGCTCACGCGCCCGGTCGGGTAGGACGGGTCGAGCGGGACGGGGCCGCCGCCCGCCTTGAGAGTCGCCAAGACGCCGACCAGCATCTCTATCGAGCGGTGCAGGTAGATGCCGACAAGGGAGTCCGGCCCGACTCCCTGACGCCGCAGGTAATGTGCCAGCCGGTTGGAGCGCTCATTCAGTGCCCTGTAACTGAGTTGCTCATGCTCATACACCACAGCGATGTTGTCGGGGGTGCGCTCTACCTGCGCCTCGAAGAACTGTTGAAGGCAGCGGTCGCCGGGGTAATCGTTCCCGGTGGCGTTCCACGCGTAGAGGAGTTGGTGACGCTCATCCGCAGAGAGGGCGCAATGTAGTTCGTGGCGTTGCCCCGGCGCGGATGCCATCGCCGCCAGAGTTTCGAGATAATAACCGGCGAAGGTCTCGACCTGCCGCCCGCACAACTCGCGGCCATCGTAATCCAGACGCAAATGAATCTCGGATGTGGACGCACCCACGCTGAAGTGAGTCATCAAAGTGAAATTCGTCTCCTCGACGAATTTCCCGCCGAGCACTTCGACGAACTTGAACTGCTCGATGCTCTGGAAGACGTGGAAGTGGACGAAGTTAAAAGCCACCTCGAACAGTGGCCGTCCACGGTTGATCCTTTCCAGTTCGGCCAGAGGGTAGCGCCGGAAGGCGTACACGTTTCTCTCTGCGTCAAATGTCCGGCGCACAAGGTCGAGCCACGTGTCGCCGGAGAGATCGAGACGCAGAGGCAGTGTGTTGAGGAAGAGTCCGAGGACGCGGTCGCCGTCGAACTCTTCGGGTCGCCCGTGTGATACCACGCCCGTCAAAACGTCCGTCTGGCCGACGAGCAGCCCCAGCACTTTCAGATGCGCGGTCAGCAGCACGCTCTTGAGAGGGACGCCCACGAGCGCAGCCGTGCGGTTGAGGCCCTCGGCGACTTGCGTCGGGACTTTGACGATGTGGGAGTGGGCCGCGGCTACGTCGTCAGCCACGCGCGAAGCCGCGGGCCAGCGTGGGAGTCTCGTCAGTGGACTCTCGCTCAGGTGACGCTTCCAGAAGTCCGTCGCTTCTTCCGATTCGAGGATGGCACGTTCGAGGGCGATGAAATCCCGATAGGTGCTCACCGGCGGCGGCGCGAGCGGCGGAACTTCCTCGCCCAGCGAATGAAAGTATTGCTGGAACAACTCGGTGAGCATCGAGGCGCTGCTCCACCCGTCGAGGGCGACGTGGTGCAGGCTCAAGTTGAATTGGAACTCGTCGTCGCTGCGCAGGTGGACGTGGAAGCGGAGGAGCGGGGGCTGCGTCCAGTCGAACCGGCTGCCCTTCTCGGCCTGTATCCAGTCACGAATGGCTTCCTCCTGTTGGGCGAGAGGGAGTTGGCGAAGGTCTTCAAAGCTGAAGGGAGTCTCGACAGCAGAGTGGACAAGTTGCAGCGGCTCCGTAAAGTTGGTGAGGTCGAATGACGTGCGGAGGACGGGGTGGCGTGCGATGAGCGTCGCCACCGCTTCTCGTATCTTCACCAAGTCGAGAGTCGTTTTCAGGTGCAGGCTGGTCACGTCGTGGTAGGCGGATGAGGCGCGACTGTACTCGCTGTGGAAAAGCATGCCCGCTTGAAGCTTCGCCAGCGGATAGGCGTCTTCGATTCCCTCCAATATCTTCGAGCGGTCTTCGGGCGAGAGCAGGCCGAAAGGCTGCGTCATCAGTGGGGCTTCGGGCAGGCCGTCCGACCCTTGTGCGGCGAGCGCCGCGGCCAAGTCCCTGAGCGTCTGGTGTTTGAAAAGTTGTTGGACTGATAACTGGATGCCTGAGCTTTGAGCTTTGGCGCGTATCTGGACGCTGCGAATCGAATCTCCACCAAGCTCGAAGAAGTTGTCGTGAACGCCGACCCTCTCCACCCTCAGCACTTCCATCCAAATGTCTGCCAGCATCTTTTCTAAGGGCGTGGCGGGCGCGACGAAGGCTCTCTCCTGTTGCGTCCTGACCGTCTCCGGCGCGGGCAGAGCCGAGCGATCCACCTTCCCGTTGGGCATCAATGGAAGGGCGTCGAGCGTGACGAAGACCGCAGGCGTCATGTAGTCGGGCAGCCTGTCTTTGATGAAGGCACGCAGTTCGCTCACGGTCGGGCCGGGCTGCGTCTCCGCCGCGAGATAAGCCACCAGCCGCTTATCGCCGGGCGCGTCCTCTCGCGCCACGACCACACACTCCCTGACGGCGTCGTGCTCAAGCAGTGCGGCCTCGATCTCACCCAACTCAATGCGGTAACCGCGTATCTTCACCTGATGATCGGCGCGGCCAAGAAACTCGACGTTGCCGTCGGGCAACCAGCGCGCGACATCGCCCGTCCGGTAGAGGCGCGTCCCCGCCCCGCCGAACGGATTCGGGATGAACCTCTCTGCCGTCAACGCGGGCCGGTTCAGGTAGCCGCGAGTGATACCCTCGCCGCCGATGAACACTTCACCGGAGACGCCGATGGGTGCGGGCTTCAGTCTCCGGCTGAGGATGTAAGTCTGCGTGTTGGCAATCGGGCAGCCGATGGGCACCTGCGCCGCCTGCCCGTCGAGAGAGCCGCAATCGTAAACGCTGCTCCAGACAGTCGCCTCCGTCGGCCCGTACTCGTTAAAGAGCGAGGCGTCGGGCAGGAGTTCGCCGTGCCGCCCCACCAGCCCGACCGGGCAAGGCTCGCCTGCCACGATCACTGTGCGGAGCGAGGCGAGGCGTTCCGGTCGCGGCTCGGACAGGATGAGCGAATACAGCGAGGGCAGGCCGAGCAGATGCGAAATCCGCTCCCCCGCTATCTGTTCGGTGAGTTGCCAGAGGTCATGTTGAAAGTTTTCGTGCGGCAGTGAGATAGTGCCGCCCTCGCACAGCGTCCAGAAGATGCCCGCGATTGAACTGTCAAAAGCGAAAGATGAAAGCAGTAAAAATCTCGTAACCGGCTCGCGGTAGAAAAAGACGCGCGCCGCTGTCGAGTGAACGAGGTTGCGGTGCGAGACGAGGACTCCTTTAGGCTTACCCGTAGAGCCTGAAGTGTAGATGATGTAAGCGAGGTTGTCGGGCGTCACGCCGCCGAGGGGCCGCGCGTCGCTTTCCCGCTCGGTCGTTTGCCTGTCGGCGTCGAGACAGATGACGCGGGCGTCGTGCGCGGGCAGGAGCGGCAGCAGATGCTCGAAGGTCAGCACCACGGGCGCACGCGTGTCCTCAAGGATGAAGGCCAGCCGCTCGTTCGGGTAAGTAGGGTCGAGGGGCACGTACGTCCCGCCCGCTTTGACGATGGCGAGCAAGCCGAGCACCATCTCCGGAGAACGCTCCGCGCAGATGACGACGGGGATGTCCGGCCCCACGCCCAGCTTTTGCAGACGGTTCGCCAGCCGGTTAGCTCCGGCGTTCAACTCTTCATAAGTGAGACCGCTGCCTTCGTGCGTGACGGCGATCTTTTCGGGATGAAGCCGCGCTCTTTCTTCTATCAACTCATGAATACATTTCTCTTTCGGATACTCGCGGCTGGTCTCGTTAAATCCAAAAAGCACCTGCCGCAAATCTTCCTCACCGAGAAAGTCCGCGTCGGCGAGTGCGCCTTCGGGGTTCGCGGCGACACTGCCGAGGAGAGCGCGAAACTGCCCCTTTAGCCTCTCCACATCTTCCGGCGCGTACCTGCTCGAATCGTAGTGAAACTCAAGCACGAGGGAGTCTCTCTGGTTAAAGCAACTGAGCTTGACCTTGTACCTGTCTGTGCAGGCGTATTGCTTGAGCAGCGAGAAGGACAGCCCGCCCGCCTCGAAGACCTCAGGCCAGTTTTCATACTCGAAGCAGAAAGGGATGTATGGCTCGGAGTCGTCTCCCGTGTGCGCCTGCGCCCACCCGAAACTCTCCTGCCACGCCGACACTTCGCCTATCGCCGCGCCGACTTTTCTCAGCAGAGCATCGAGACGCAGGTCGTCCCGGATGTCACACTGGACGGGCAGATATTTCGAGAGAGGGCCGAGAACTTCCTGAAGCCCTTCGATGCGACCATCGTAAGCGACGCCGACCGTCATCACAGGCTGCCCGGTCAGACGCCAGAGCAGGGCCTGCCAGCAGGCCAGAAGAAACACATGAATATCAACCCCGCACTTCCCGGCCACTGACTCTATCTCGTCCAGCGCTTCGCGACCGAGCACGAGCGACACCGTTTCCGGCTCGAAGACTTCGGGCAGTTCAGGCGTGCTTTCGCCCGGCAGCTTCGCGTCCGTTGGGCCGGGATGTTTCTTTGCGGCCCAGTAGTTTCTGCCCGCTTCAGTCTCCTCCGCTTCCAGCAGGTCGTTCTGCCACTCGGCAACGTCCGCGTACTGTAGATGCCCGCCGGGCAATTCCGTCCCGTCCAATCTGGACGCGTAACAACTGCTGATCTCGCCAGACAGGTTTCGCATCGTGGCCGCGTCGGCGCACAGTGCCGGGAGGCTCATGACGAGCACGTGCCGTCGCACCGAGAGCGAGATCAAGCGCGTGTCGAGCATCCCGCCACGCGCGCAGTCAAAGGGCAGTCGGGACATCTGCCGGTAGAGTGCCTCAACCTGCGCGGCTTGCGCCTCGGCCCCCAAGCCGCGCAGGTCGTGGTCGAGAGCTTCCGACTCGCTCACTTCCCCGATGATTTGCAGCGGGAGGGCGACGCCGGGAAGGGAGCGGAAAGAGGTTCGCAGTATTTCGTGACGCGCGACGGCATCACCGACGGCCAGCATCAGCGTCCGCGCGTCGAGCGGCCCCTCCAACAAGATCGCGCACCACGCGCGGTAGGGCGTTCCCTGCTCCGACCCGTGCAACAGCCAGAGATGTCTCTGCTGCGGTGAAAGACGGAATCCTTCGATGACTTCTGCTTGCATATTCTTACCCTGCGGCCTCCGGTTCTTACCCCTTCGGGCCTCCGGCTAATCGTCCACGCGGTCGAACGGGTCGGCCATGCCCACAAGGACTTTGCGCTCGCCCGCATACGGCGACCGCCCGTGGGCGACTGACATGTTGTCCAGCATCAGGATGTCGCCCGCCTGCCACGTGAAGGAGACCTTTTCCCGTTTGTACGCCTCGCGAAACTCGTCCAGCACAGAGGGCTGGATGGCGGAGCCGTCGCCGTAGTAGGTGTTGAACGGGAGGTCGGCCTCGTCGAACATTTCCAGCAGCGCGTCGCGCATGGACGCTTCGAGCGTCGAGACGTTGAAGAAGGTGGCGTGGTTGAACCAGACCGTCTCGCCGGTGCGCGGGTGTCTGGCGACGGCGGGGCGGATTTGATAAGTCCTCAGGCGATCCCCGTCCTTCCACTCGAACTCGATGGAGTTCCTGCGGCAGTACTGCTCGACGACGGCCCTGTCGGTGGTCTGGAAAACCGCCTGCCATGTCAGCCCGAAGCCTTGATTGAAGTTCCGCTGGTACATGATCTTCTTATCTATCAACCCCTGCCGCGCTTCGGGGCTGATGCGGCTGAAGATTTTCCGCGTGTCGGCGATGGGCGTTTCGCCTCCCTGCGGCGAAGCGAGCAGGCAGAAGAAGTAAATCTTCAGGGGCCATGTCATCCAGTACGTGCCCTCGTTGTGCAGGAAGATGGACTGGTCGGGAGGGTAGTCGGTCGAAGTGTAGATTTTCTCACCCACCTCGTGACGCGGCGACGAACGATCTCTGTATTCCATCAAGACGCCGTTGGAGGTAGCGGTGATGAAACGCTCGAAGGCCGGGACGGTTTTTGTGTTGAAGTTTCTGAAGAGGAGGGCGCGGTGTTGGAGCAGCAACTCCTCGACGCGTTCGCGATTATTCGCCGCCCAATCCACGAGATCAATTTCGGCGACGGCAGGCTCGACGACCAGTGGGATTTCCATCCCCGGCAGGTGTCCTGTCCTGATGACCTCATCCGTAGATATTTTGACGGCCTTACGCTTGAAGGCATCGGGGCGTCGAAGGTCGGCTCTTGACGCCGGCATCTTGTTCATCTGCTGGCTCTCCTTCCCGCCGGGGAGACGGCGACGCGGCGACCGTGCGTTAGTACGACATGGTCGTAGTGTTCGGCCTGCGCCTGATTTGCTGTAGCTTTTCCTGAATGGTCTTCCGGTACTCTTCCTGCCTTGCGGCCACCTCCTGCCGATCCTTCTCGTCGAGCATCTCGCGGAACTCGCCGAGCCTCGTGGCCGGTTCTGTGATGGCCCTGTCGAGCACCGCTTCAAAGTGGCCCGCCATGCTGACGATGGTTGATTCGTCGAAGAGGTCTTTGTTGTACTCGATCCAGCCGCCGAGAGTGCCGTGAACGTCCAACAGCCCCATGCCCAGATCGAACCTCGACGACTCCGGCTCAACTTCCACGGGGGACAGCGTGAGTCCGGGCAGATTGAGCGACGGCATTGGCGCATTCTGGAGGATGAACCACACCTGAAATAGAGGGTTTCGACTCAAGCTCCGCTCCGGCCTCAGCGCCTCGACCAGCTTCTCGAAAGGTAGGTTCTGGTGAGCGTACGCGCCCAGCGTCATCTCACGGACGCGGCCCAGCAGTTCCCTGAAACTGGGGTCGCCCGACAGGTCAGTGCGCAGGACGAGGCTGTTCAGGAAAAAGCCGATGAGAGATTCGGTCTCCACACGATTGCGGTTAGCAATGCCTGTCCCCACGAGGATGTCCTGCTGCCCGCTGTAGCGCGAAAGCATCACGTCGAAGGCCGCCAGCAACAGCATGAACTGCGTCACCCCTTCGCCCCTCGCCACCTCGCTCACTCTCCCGCTCACTCCCTCGCTCAGCGTGAACTGCCGCCTCCCTCCCCTGAATGACTGCACTGCCGGTCGCGGCCTGTCCGTCGGCAACTCCAGCACCGCAGGCGCTCCCTCCAACTGCTTGCGCCAGTATGCCAACTCACGTTCCAGCGCCTCGCCCTGCAACTGCCCACGCTGCCACACGGCGTAGTCTGCGTACTGCACTTCAAGTTCAGAGAGCGGCGACTCTTCTCCGCGAGAGTAAGCGGTATAGAGAGCGGCGACCTCCCTGACGAGCACTCCCATTGACCAGCCGTCCGAGACGATGTGGTGCATGGTCAGGACGGCAATGTGCTCGGTCTCGGCGAGCCGCACGAGTGCCACGCGGAGCAGCGGGGGGCGTGAGAGGTCAAAGGGGAGGCGTCCCTCTTCGGAGGCGAGGGCGAGTGCGGCCCGCTCACGCTCTGGGGCGGGCAGCCCGCTCAGGTCGTGCACTTCCAACTTCAGGGATTCGGCGGGCAGGATTACCTGCCGCGTCTCGCCCGCGACGACGGTGAAGACGGTGCGTAGGACTTCGTGCCGTCGGACGATTTCGTTCAGACTCCTTTCGAGCGCGGACACGTCCAGTTGTCCCGTGAGACGGATGACGGAGATGATGTTGTAGAGCGAGCTGTGCGGCTCGAACTGATCGAGGAACCAGAGCCGCTGCTGTGCGAAGGAGAGGGGGAGGGGTTCGTCTTTGGGGGCGCTCTGTATGGGGGCAACGTGATACGGATTCGGGCCGGAAGAGAGTTCTTCCTCGACGCACAGAGCCAGCCCGGCAATGGTCGGGGCTTCAAACAGCGTACGGAGGGCCAGTTGCACCCCGAAGACATTACTCACGCGTGAAGCGACCTGCGTGGTAGCCAGTGAGTGGCCGCCCAGATCGAAGAAGTTGTCGTGGATGCCGACTGTCGTGAGGTTGAGCACTTCGGCCCACATCTCGACCAGCGCCTTCTCAATCGGGGTGCGCGGCTCGGCAACGGGTGATTCCGGCCCGCCCTCGTCGCGGCTAAGCGCCATCAGGGCGCGGCGGTCAACCTTTCCGTTGGGCGTCAACGGCAAGCTCCCCAGCATCACGAAGGCCGACGGGGCCATGTATTTCGGCAACATCTCCGAGCAGTAATTCCGCAGTTCGGCCACGCCGAGGAGTTCATCCTGTTTGGCGACAACGTAGGCGACAACACTCTTCGCGCCGTTCTCTCCCTGCGTCACAACGACGCTCTGCTGAACGGACGGGTGACGGCTGAGCGTCGCCTCGATCTCCCCCAACTCGACGCGGAAGCCACGCACCTTCACCTGATTGTCCACGCGACCGACGAACTCTATCGCGCCGCCGGGCAGGTGGCGCACGAGGTCGCCGGTTCTGTAGAGCCTCTCTCCCGGCCACATCATGAAGGGGTTCGGGATGAACTTCTCAGCCGTCAAGCCTGCGTCGTTCAGGTAGCCGCGCGCGAGTCCGTCGCCGCCGACGCATAGCTCCCCGGTCACGCCCGCCGGTACGAGTTGCTGCATCTTGTCAAGGATAAAGACTCGCGTGTTGGCGATGGGGTGGCCGATGGGGATGGAAGAATCCAAACGCGCGTCGTCTTCGATCCGGTGGCAGCAGGTGAAGGTCGTATTCTCGGTCGGGCCGTACCCGTTGATGAGACGGCAGCCTTCCATCTCTCTCAAGGCCCGCCTGACGTGCGGGACGGAGAGCACGTCCCCGCCCGCCAGAAGCTGGCGTACGCCCTTGAGCGGTTCGAGTTGATCCTCGACCATCTGATTGAACAGGCCGGAAGTGAGCCAGAGTGATGTGACCTGATACTGTCGTATCGCTTGTCCCAACTCTTCGAGGGTGGGCGTGTGTGCGGGGAAGACGGCGAGGCGTCCGCCGTTGAGCAGGCTGCCCCAGATTTCGAGCGTCGAGGCGTCGAACGAGATGGGCGCGAACTGCAAGAAGGTATGCTCCGGTCCGAACTCGGCGTAGTTCGTCGCCTTGACCAACCGCGCCACCGCCCTGTGCGGGATACAACTTGCTTTTGGCGTGCCCGTCGAGCCGGAGGTGTACATCACGTAGGCCAAGTTGTCGCCCGCGATAGACGATGCCGGATTCTCGTCTGTCTCAGCCGCAATCAACTTCCTCTGCGCGTCCAAACAGATCGTGACTCCCGCGTACTCCGGCAACACCTCCTTGAATTTCTCTTGAGTTAAGAGCACCGGCGCTTGCGTGTCGTTCAACATGAGGGACAGCCTGTCTCTCGGATAACTAGGGTCAAGCGGCACGAACGCCCCGCCCGCTTTGAGCACGGCCAGCAGACCCACCACCATCTCCAACGACCGCTCAAGGCACAGAGCCACGCGCGTCTCCGGGCGAACGTTCAGACGCATCAGGTGGCGTGCCAGTTGATTCGCACGCGCGTTCAACTGCCGGTAGGTGAGTTGTTCACTCTCGAAGACGACCGCGACCGCGTCCGGCGTCTGTTCCACCTGTTTCTCAAACAGTTGGCTGACCGGCGCGTTCTCCGGGTACTCCGTCTCGAACCCGGCCCAGTCGCCCAGCAGTTTCTCCAACTCCGGCGCGGTCAGCATCGGCAGCATCGAAAGGGGACGTGAAAGGTCATCCAGAGCCGCCTCCAGAAGTTTCCGGAAGTGCTCAAGCAGGCGACCCGCCGTGTCGTGATCGAAGAGATCGGCGTTGTAATCCAACCCCCCGTACAGGCGTTGGTCGTCGCCCTCAATCATTTCGAGTGTCAAATCGAACTTGGCGACGCTCGCCTCGTTTCCGACGACGCTCAATTTCAGGCCCGGCAATTCCAGTGCCCCCTGCGGCGCGTTCTGTAAGACAAACATCACCTGAAACAGCGGCGAGTGGCTGAGGGTGCGCTCCGGCTGCAACTCCTCCACCAGCTTCTCGAACGGGAGCGACTGGTGCACCTGCGCAGACGTGACGCCCGCACGCACGCGGCCCAGCAGTTCCCTGAAACTGGGGTTGCCCGACAGATCAGTGCGCAGCACCAGCGTGTTGACGAAGAAGCCGATGAGTCCCTCTATCTCCACCCGCTCGCGCCCCGCTACAGGCGCTCCAACCATGATGTCCTGCTGCCCGCTGTAGCGCGAGAGCAACACGTCGAAGGCCGCCAGCAACAGCATGAACTGCGTCACTCCCTCGCCCCTCGCCACCTCGCTCACTCTCCCGCTCACTCCCTCGCCCAACGTGAACTGCCGCCTCCCTCCCCTGAATGACTGCACCGCCGGACGCGGCCTGTC
>JBAVPI010000598.1:0-1585 GCA_049692915.1 Pyrinomonadaceae bacterium | reverse complement strand
GTATCGAATAGAGTTGGGAGAGGTGGAGGCGGCGCTGCGAGAGCACGAGTGGGTGAAGGAAGCGGCGGTCGTGGTGGAGGGAGTGAGCAAGGGAAGCGAGAGCGAGAGGCGAGGAGGCGAGGGAAGCGAGAGAGATGGAGCAGCAAGGGAGGGAGGGAGAAGCGAGGGAAGCGAGAGCGAGAGAGGAGATGGGGGCGAGGGGAGGCTGGTGGGATACGTGGTGTGGGGCGAGGGGAGGAGTGCGGCGACGGTGGAGGAGTTGCGAGGATGGATGAGAGAGAGGGTGCCGGAATACATGGTGCCTGCGAGATATGTGGCGGTAAAGGAGATGCCGTTGACGCCCAACGGGAAACTAGACCGCCGCGCGCTCTCGGCGATGACGGACGTGAAGTTGGTAGAGGGTGGAGATTACGTCGCGCCGCGCAATTACGTTGAGATGAAGCTGGCAAAAATGTGGGGCGATCTGTTGCAGGCCGGACAGGTGGGGCGCGAGGATGATTTCTTTAAACTCGGCGGGCATTCCCTGCTCGCAACGCAAATGCTCTCGCGCGTGCGGACGACCTTTCAGATAGAGTTGACGATGAGCGAGCTGTTCCGTTCACCGACGCTCTCAGGCCTGTCGAGCGAGATTATCTGGCGACAGGCCGAGCAGGTTGACAGAGAGGCGCTGGCCCGCCTCGTCGCGGAGATCAAGCAGTTGACGGTTGAAGAAGTCGGAGCGTTGCTGGCGACCGAAGCGCGTGCCGTGGAAGAGAGCGTATGACGACCGAAGCAAGCACCATCGGAGTCGAACAGGACGCGCAGACCATCGTCGGGCCGGAGGCGGACGGGCTGGCGGAGAAAGTGTGGAACCTGTTCGCGCTGAGCGATGAAGTGGTCGCGTGCGAGTCGGAGCGCGAGGTGCGCCTCTCCCGGTTGGGCATCGAGTTCCTGCGGGCCAAATACAACACCGCGCTCGCGCCCGGCGACGGCTTCGCCGGTGTGATCGAGGCCGGGCTGCCCGCGGCGCTCACGTCTCTGCGCGCCGCCATCGCCAACCCGCTCACGACCGAAGCGGATATTGACGCAGTGCTCGCCGACCAACTACAACTCTCCGCCTCGCTCAATTAACCGCCCCGGCGCGCTCGCCGCCGGAGATGTCTTCAAACATGCGCGAACTCATTGACTCGCTCTCGCCGGAACATCACGCGCTGCTCGCGCTGCGTCTGCACCGGCTCCACACCGCGCAGGAGACGTTCGACACGATCCGACCGCAGTTGCAGACGGGCGAAGTCAACTCTTTTCCGATGTCTTACGCTCAGGAGAGTCTCTGGCTGACCGACCAACTCGCGCCCGGCAACCCGCTCTACAACATGGCGGGCGTGTTGAATTTGACGGGCACGCTCAACGTCAAGACGCTTGAGCAGAGTCTCGGCGAGATTGTCCGGCGGCACGAAGTCTTGCGCGCGAGCCTGTGCGTTGACGGAGCGAAGCCTGTGCAGGTGGTCAGCCCCGCACGCCGTCTCAGGCTGACAATGGTTGACCTGACGGCCCTGCCCGCGCAGGCGCAGTCCGGGCAGGCGCAGCGGTTGCAACGGCGTGAGGC
>JBAVPI010000597.1:0-1853 GCA_049692915.1 Pyrinomonadaceae bacterium | reverse complement strand
GTGCTCGACGCTCGTCACCAGCATCTCGCCGCCCAACTCGCGCACGCTCACGCCGACCGCCACGAAGCGCGTCACGCGCCAATCCTGACTCTCGCCCGGCGCGAAGACGCGCGTGTGCGGGTCGCGCAGGCGTCCGAGCATCCGCCGCATCACGGCATAGAGTTCCGCTTCGCCCTTCGCCTCCGCCGCCAGCGGGCGAAACTCCGCGCGCACGGCCTGCCAGTCCAAGCCGCGCATGGCTGGATCGTAGTAGAGCGAATTGATGTTCTCCCAAACTTCGTCGAAGACTTTCAGACGCCCCTCTCTCGTTGCGGCGGTCGCCGCATCGTCCGCGCTTTGCGCCGCTTGCGCCACGGCAGGGACGGGAGAGGTGCTGGCGGCCAGCAGGCAGACGAAGAGACACAGCTTGAGGGTTGGCCTGAGGGCCGCGCGAAAATTGATCCGGCATGTGCATGACAACATCATAAACACGTCCCGATTTACGTTTGGGATGCCCGCGCCGGATTGCTGCGATGGCGTTCGTCTCTCCATACATTTAACCGTCAACGCGCGCGCCCCGGCTCTCAAGGCACGCGCGACACAGGCAACTCTTATAGCGCGCGCGGAGTTCGGCCCGCGCCGTCTCGTCCAACTCGACCCCGGCGCACCAGCAGCCGTCGAGCGATGCGCCGCAGGCGAACGCTTGCCCGCACGACTCGCAGGTGGAGGAAGCGTCGTCGGGTCGCGGCCCGTCAGGGTACGGGGCGACAGGGCCGTCAGGAGTTTTTAAGTTCATCGTCATTTTGTTTTCGGCGGGCGACGGAAATTGTAGCGCAAGAGGACGCGCACGGGCACGCTCGCGCCGTCTCGCATGGCCGGGCGGAAATGCATCTGCCGGACGGTGTTGACGACCGACTCGTCCAGACCGAAGCCTGCCCAACGCACGATCTCGATTCGAGCCACCTCGCCGTCCGTGCCGATCTCGACCTGCGCATCCACGGTCGCTTCGGCTTCCGCCTCTGAAGCCGTGTCAGGATACGGAGGCCGCACGCGACGGTAAGGCTCAGGCGGTCGAAAGTTGGCGGCGGCGGGACTCCCT
This sequence comes from Pyrinomonadaceae bacterium, assembly GCA_049692915.1. Classification (GTDB taxonomy): domain Bacteria; phylum Acidobacteriota; class Blastocatellia; order Pyrinomonadales; family Pyrinomonadaceae; genus JAIVJG01. The sequence continues at coordinate 775 of JBAVPI010000597.1, read as the reverse complement.
TCGTCCGGCGCTTCTTCGTAAACGATGGCTTCTCCCGCCGCCGCGCGTTCCGCAGTCGTTCGCTCGTCCTGCGCGCGGCGATAAGCGGCGACGCTGTAAACGTCGAGGTCGCGCGTCAATTCTTTGAGCAATGATTGTTCGGCCACGGCGGGCGTTGCCGCACGCGTGTTCGGACGCGACCACATCACGAGTTGGCCGGTGCGTGCGCTGACGACGAAGACCGAAGCGTAGGCTTCATAATAGACGGAGTTGTCGGACGGCGAGCGCCGCTGCACCTGTGCATCACCGACGATAAAGAAGTCGCAGCCGATGCCCGCTCCGAGATCGCGCGCCTCGCCGAGTGCCATATTCAGAGAACCCGAATAGCCCATGCCGAGCGCGGCGGAGCGGCTCAAGGCCCTGTCAACAATTCGCAGGGATGATTCTTTCGCCAGCGAAGCGGAGAAAATGTCAGCCGCGCGCCGTCCCAACTCGGACTTCCCGAAATCGAGGACGGCGACGCGCAGAGGCGGCGGCGGTGCGTTGGAACTAACGTCGTCAACCCACGGCTGCTGCAACGCGCAGCCGAACAGGATTCCGATGATGGCTAATCGTAGAAGCATTAAACTTTGAAGCGAGACGATTACTACGGCCTGTCTGGTGATCGAGGCTTGAGCAAATCCGTGTAGATGCCGGGCACGCTGTCCGTGATGACGGTCGCGCCGACCGCGCGCTCGTAAAATTCCGTCGGCCCCGCCCCGCCGATGATGCCGTAGATATAGCCCGCCTCGCGCAA
>JBAVPI010000596.1:0-1971 GCA_049692915.1 Pyrinomonadaceae bacterium | reverse complement strand
CCTCTCGGAACTTGAGCGCATGACGCAGTTCAAGGACAAGGCGCGGCGCGCGCGAGAGAAGGTCGGGGTCGGTGTGCTCACTTACCCCGTGTTGATGGCCTCCGACATTCTGCTCTACGGGACTGATCTCGTGCCGGTCGGCATCGATCAAAAGCAGCACATCGAATTGACGCGCGACATCGCCGCCCGCTTCAACCGCGACTACGGCGAGACGTTCCGGCTGCCTGAGCCTTTCATCCCGAAAGTCGGCGCGAAGATTATGTCGCTCGACGACCCGCAGCGAAAGATGTCTAAGTCGGACGAGAGCGACGCGGGCCGCATCGCGCTCCTCGACGACGCGGACGCCGTGAAGCGCAAGTTCAAGCGGGCCGTCACGGATTCCGGCACGGAAATTCGCTTCGACGAGACGCGCCCGGCGATTAACAATCTGCTTTCGATCTATCAACTGCTGACGGGAAAATCAGCCGCCGACGTGGAAGCGAATTTCGAGGGTAAGGGCTACGCGGGGTTGAAGTCGGAGTTGGCCGACGCGACCATCGAGTTCCTGCGACCGTTTCAGGAACGCGTCCACTCAATCGGCGACGAAGAACTGACGCGCATCCTCTCCGACGGGCGCGACCGCGCGCGAGAGATTGCGAGTGTTACCGTCCGCGAGGTAATGAAGCGTATGGGAGTCGCAGGAGCTTAGAAGCGTTGTGACGAGCGAGCCGCAGGAAATTAACGAAGAGGACGAGCAGTCCACGATGGCGAGCGCCGCCAGCGGTGCGCAGATCAACGTCGTGGGCGCGCGACCGGAGATCGTCACCGACCGCGGCGGCGAAGAGTTGAAGCTCGTCCTCGGCGAGTTCTCAGGCCCGCTCGACCTCCTGCTCTACCTCATACGGCAGGAACAGGTCAGCATCTACGACATCCCCATCGCGCGCATCACGGCGGCCTATCTCACCTATTTGCGTTTGATGCAGAGCACGGACATCACCGTCGCCAGCGACTTTCTCGTGATGGCCGCGACGCTCATCGAGATTAAGTCGCGCATGCTGCTGCCCGCCGACCCGACCGCGGACGGCGACGCGGCGGACGCTTTAGACCCGCGCCGCGAACTGGTTGACCGCCTGCTCGAACATCAGAAGTACAAGGCGGCGGCGGAACTGCTCTGGTCGCGCGCGACGGTTGAGCAAGCCATCTACACGCGCGCGCCGCTTGAGACGGACAAGAGCAACCCGGAAGTCGCCGCCGGCGCGTTCGACTTGTTAAGAGTGTTTCAGGAAATCCTCGCGCGCAAAAAAGAGGAAGTGTTGATGGAGATCGAGCGCGACGAGGTCACGATGACGGAGATGCTGGAGCGCCTTCGCAACATGATCTATTCGACGGGCGAGTTGAATCTGCGACAGTTTTTCGAGCAGACCAGATCGCGGCGCGAACTCGTGCTCGCTTTCCTCTCCGTCCTCGAAATCGTCCGCACGACGCAGATCAGGCTCGTCCAGAGCAGCACCTTCGGCGACATTGTTGCACGCGTCATGAGCGAATAAGTGAACATGAGCAGACGAAAACGCAAAGATAATCAGGAGGTCGCCGACGATGCGCAGCACGACGGCGCGGAACTTCCCTCGATGATCGAAGAGACGACGGAAGCCTCGGACTCAGAGCCGACGGCTTCAGAGTCAACAGCTTCGGAGCGGGCAGCTAACGCCGCCACAACGGGTGACGGGCCGCACGCCGGAGGTGCCGGTGATGAGAACGCTGCCGCCGCTTGGCCCGCCGTTGCCGAACCCGACGACGCGTTGCCGGATGACGACGACGAAGATGAAGAATCAGACGTGACGATTGATGAAGAATCAGACGTGACTATTGACGACGAAGAATTCGAGACGGTCATCTACGACGCCGACGCGGAGGATGCCGCCGAAGAGTTTGCGAGACGACGCGAAGAGTCGGCGGCTGAGAGCGCGGCAGTCGAAGCGTCGGACGATGGAA
>JBAVPI010000595.1:0-3169 GCA_049692915.1 Pyrinomonadaceae bacterium | reverse complement strand
GCTCGCATGCGCCATCTTTTATTCGTGCGGTCAAAACTCGACAACGCTTGCCGGGCAGCCGCCTTTAAATTCCGTGAACCGTCCGAAGTCAGCTTCTCTGCGTGTCCGGGTAGAAGTCAACGACGTTGCCGACCGTGACGGTGGCGGGACGCAGATTGAAACGTTTGATCTTCGCGTTGAGGGTCGTCACTTTAATGTTGAGCAGCCGGGCCGCGCGCCGCTGGTGTCCGCCCGTGCGCATCAACGCCCAGCGGATCAAGTCTATCTCGAAGCGACGCACTTCGTCCGAGAAGTTGACGACGCGCGCACCGTCGAGTTGCCGTCCCTCCTTCATCGTCTCGACCTCTTTGAGAAGCGCGAGCGTCAACTCTTTGAGGGCGTGAATCTTCATCGAAGAGCCGTCTCGCTCCTCCTGATCCTCACCCGCGCCGCACGGCTCGTCGTGACCGGCCACGAATTGTCTTCTGTTCTCAAGCATCTGAAAAATTTCCTTTCAAAATTACCTCGACATGCCTTCTCGTCGCCGAAGTCTTTTTGTTAAAGACGGCGGCCGGAGCACGAACGTTAACGCACGACCTGACAGGCCCAACACGGCGGCGATTGTAGGGGCGACGCCGCCGGTCGCAGAACAGATTTGTGATGAAGCGGACGCAGGTGGTGATGAACTGGATGGAACGCGCATCGGCTTCTCCTTACAAGTTATTCCCCAGCGCGGCCTGCAAACGCTCGCGAAAACTGCGACTGAGCGTGAGTTCCGTCCCGCAGTGCAGGATGACGCGATACTCGCCGTGCGACCACGGTTGTAGCTCACGGATGCTTTTAATGTTGACGATGGCGGAGCGGTGGATGCGAATAAACTTTTTCGGGTCGAGTTGCGCTTCAAGACTGCTGATCGTCTCGCGCAGCATGTGCGCCTTCTTACCGGCGTGGATGTTGACGTAGTTGCCCTCGGCCTCGATCCAGTCAACCTCCCCTGTGTCGAGAAAAAAGACGCGCCCTCCGGTCTTCACCACCAGACGCTCGCAGTATTTCGGCCCCGCGCGGAATTGTTCGAGCAGCGCGAGGATGCGCGCGTCTATTCCGGGCGTTTGCTCGCGCCCCAGTTGCGTCTTGGCGCGGGCCAGCGCGGCCCTGAAACGCTCGCGGTCAAAGGGCTTCAGCAGATAGTCGAGCGCGTGCACTTCAAAAGCGCGCACGGCGTAAGTGTCGTAAGCGGTGATGAAGATGACGGGCGGAAGATAGGTTTGCTTGAGGGCTTCGAGCACGCCGAAGCCGCCGACTTCGGGCATCTGCACATCCAGAAGGAGCAGGTCGGGCCGCAACGTCTGCACGGCTTCGATGGCCTCGATGCCGTTGGCGCACTCGCCGACGATGAGGATTTCCGCATCGCCCTTCGCCATCTCGCGAATCTTCTCGCGCGCCAGCGGCTCGTCGTCAACCACCAGCACGCGTATCGGCGCTCCCGCAACGTCAGGCATCCGGTTCTATCTCCCTCTCAACTTTGTGAGCGAACAGACATCCCGCATCCGCAATGTAAATCTCTCCCTGTAGATGTAACACCGCGCCGAAAGGTTTCATGGCGTGAAATTTAATTACGAAACAATGAACGGCCTTGATGGTGTGAAAACGGAGGGCGTGCGGCATGCGTTGCCGGGTCGAGAGGCTGAAACGCTTAGGCCGCCGGAATTTCGAGCATCACGATGAGGCCGCCGCCCGTCGCGTTCGTGAGTTCAAAGCGGTGCGCCGCGCCGTAGAGTCGTTCGAGCCGCGCGCGCGTGTTCGCCAGTCCCAGTCCTTCCTTGAAACCGCTGCCGTCGCCGGACGCTTCCGGCATCCCCGGCCCGTCGTCACGAACTTCTATACGGAGCGAGCCGTCGTTTCGTTTCGCCGAAATTTCGATGCGACCCGGCGCGGAGCGTGGGGCGACGGCGTAGCGCAACGCGTTTTCGACGATTGGCTGGAGAATCAGGTTGGGAACTTGCGCGTCGAGCGTCTGCGCCTCGATCTCAAGATGCGTGGTGAGGCGGTCGCGAAAGCGTATGCGCTCGATTTCCAGATAGCACTTGAGAAATTCCAACTCCCTTTGCAGCGTCACTTCCTGCGCGCCCGCGTTCTCCAACGTGAGGCGCAGAAAATCGCCGAGTCGGGCGATCATGCGGTCGGCGGCGTCCGGGTCGGCGTGGACAAGCGCGGAGATGGAGTGGAGCGTGTTGAAGAGAAAGTGCGGGTGCAGTTGCATCTTGAGCGCCTGTAGTTGCGCATGAGACAACTGCGCTTCGAGTTGCGAGGCTTTCAACTCGCCCTCGCGAAAACGCTTGTAATAGCGGAAGGCGTGGTTGAGCAACAGCACCAACCCGTAGATGCCGTAGTTCTCGCTCGAATTGAAGATAATCCAGCGGAGCGTGGCAACGGGCGAGTAGGGCTTCGCGGCGCTGTTGACGAACAGGAAGTGATAGAGCATCTGAAACGCGCCTGAGATGACGACGGCGAAGATCGTCGCGAACAGGAGATGCAGCAGCAGATGACGCGGCCACCCTTTGCCTTCGAGCGGAAAGCGGCTCGCGAGTCGCAGGACGATGATCGTGCCGACGGCCCAGAGATACGGGTAGAGAAATTGTTCCGAGGCCGCCGCGCGCCAAGACATCGGCTTATCCGTCAGCACGTATGTGTAATAAAGCTGCCCCGTGAAGAAGACGGCGAGCATCGTCCAAACGCCGAAAACGACCGCCCAACGCACCCCGCGCCGCTCCCACAGGCGCTTACCCGTGGTCGGAACTTCGACCCCGAAAAGTACGTTTTCCTGTTCAGTCAGATTCATACGGCGTGCGCTTGTTAAAGTCTCTGCGGAGGAAGGCAACGCCGCAATATACGCGCGCGGCGACGGGAAAGAAACTTCGCTGTGACGAAACGGACTGCGCGCGTGATGAGCCGGAAGCGCCGCGCCTTCCCTCGTCGCCGGAAACCGACGCCCCGTCAGCAACCTCGTCATCTTCGATTGATGTTTGTTAAGCTTCAACGAAAATATGGTCATGCACATCACCCGGTTAAAGAGCGAAAGCGAACACGAGCGGGTCTTGTCCGGCGTTGACGCTGAGGCGGGCTACCGCGGCATCATCGCGATTCACAGCACGGCGCTCGGCCCCGCGCTCGGCGGCACGCGCTTCTGGAA
>JBAVPI010000594.1:0-2751 GCA_049692915.1 Pyrinomonadaceae bacterium | reverse complement strand
GAGCGTGCGCGACAGGCCGCCATCGCACGTGCCATCGCCATCGCACGCCAGCGCGCCGCCGATCAGGCTCTGCGCGACGAAGCCGCCGCCAATATTCTGAAGGACGATACGACGGGCGAGGATTTGGAAGTACGTCGCGCCGCTGTCGAGGCGCTCGGCAATCGCGCCGGCACGGTCGTCGTGATGGACCCGAAGACGGGCCGCGTCTATACGGTCGTCAATCAGGAGTGGGCGATTCATCGCGGGTTCAAGCCGTGCTCGACGACGAAGCTCGTGACGGGACTCGCCGGACTCTCCGAGCATGTCATAGACCCCGCCCAGACCGTCAACATCGGGCTGAGCAGTTTCAGCCTTGACCTGACCGACTCGCTCGCCTTCTCGAACAACGGTTACTTCCAGAGGGTCGGTGGAGAGGTCGGCTTCGACCACATGATGGAGTACGCGCGCAAGCTCGGACTCGGACAGCCGACCGGCATCAACTACGCGGCGGAATCGCCGGGCCGTCTCCCCGTCTTCAAACAGGGTTACGCCGTCAATCACATGTCATCGCACGGCGACGACATCGAGATTACGCCCGTCCAACTCGCCAACCTCGCCTCGACCATCGCCAACGGCGGACACCTGTTGACCCCGCACCTGCCGCGCACTCCCGAAGAGAATGTGAAGTTCAAGAGGGAAGAGCGCCGCGAGGCAGGCATTCCGCAGGAGAATTTGCAGCGCATGCTGCCCGGCATGATCGGCGCGGTCAACTACGGGACGGCGAAACTCGCCTACGACGCCACACAGACCATCGCCGGCAAAACCGGCTCGTGCATCGGACAGGGTTCGTGGCTCGGACTGTTCACCTCTTTCGCGCCCGTGCATGATCCGAAACTTGCCATCGCCGTCGTGACGCGCGGCTCAGGTGAGCGCGGCAAGTATGCCGCGGGCGTCGCGGGCAAAGTTTACCGCGCGCTCAACACACGCTTCGGCGTCCGACCGGGCAGCACGGGCACGCCCATGCTCGCGACCGACATGCTCGCGCCGCGCCCGCACATAGACCCGCGTAAGGCCGCTGTCATCGCCGACGAAGAGCGCGAAGACGAAGCCAGCGGCGACGCTTTCGTCGTGAGCGAGGCGAACGGCGCGGCGACAAGTGTGCAGAACAACGCGACGGGCGCGGGACAGTCGAACGTTCAGAAGACGGCCAAGACGTACCAGCGACCGGCGAACACATCGCCGCGCACGACGCCGACGATGATGCAGTCCGCCCCGCAGCCCGAACAGAAAGCCGCGCCGCTGGCGGAGCGTCCGCGTCGGGTGACGCCGGATAATCGGTAAACGAACGCAGAAGTTCGATAGTCGGAAGGTAAGATTCGAGGGTTCGAGATTGACGCTTCGGCGAAGGTCTCGAACCCTTTTATTATGCTCACGCTCTTTTAGTCTTTCTCATTATTCATTAACTTGACACGTTTCCCGTGATTGTTGCAGTATCACGGCGCGTCAAGCGTTCCCGCACCAGACTGAAAGCCCCCAAGTATCCAACTCTCCTTTTGGAAGGAGCGGTTTTCAAGGCTCTTAAGAAGACGGCAACTGCCCGTAAAGTAGCTGCATCTGATTTGTTACGCGACGCTTTGACGGCAATCGCGCGGCCCCTTTCCAGATTAGAAATTTTAGTTTAGAGAGCAACACCCGGAGGATATGCGACCGATGAAAAACGCGTCACGATTTTTAACCACTATCGCGCTGGCGACGACTTTTACGATTCCGGCTCTGGCACAGACCGCCGCATCGTCAACAACCACTGCGGCCACCACCGCGCAGAACGACGACGCGAAGGCCGCGCTCTACGCCAAGCACGTTGAAAACCGCAAAAAGAAAGATACGAAGGGCAACCCCGATCCCGTGGCGCAGAAAGTCGCCTACGAGACGGGCAAAGAGTATCTGAGCAAATTCGGCGGCGACACGAATGAAGGCAACGCCGCCATCGTCGCCTACATACAGAAGTTCGTCACCGGTTATGAGAAGGCCGTGCTGGAGTTCGAGTCGAACAAGGCTTTCGACAGCGCAGTGGCGTCGAAAAACTATCCCAAAGCTTACGAACTCGGTCGCCCGCTGGTCGTTGCGCAGCCCGATAACTTCGGCATTTTGTTGACGCTCGTACAGATCGGCAGAGACAACGCTTCCGCCGGGCCGAAGGCCGACAAAAGCCTTTTCGCCGATTCCGCCCGTTACACGAGAAGCGCGATTCAGATGGTCGAGTCAGGGAAGGTGAGCGACCTGTCTTCCTATAAGACGACGAGAGAAGAGTTGCTCGGCTATCTCAATTTCACGCTCGGCATGAATCTGCGCGAGTCGTCGCCCGACGAGGCCATCGCCGCGTTCTTGAAGGCGGCGCAGTCCAACAGTTCATTCAAAACATTCGGGGCGACCTATTCCAATCTGGGCACTCTGTATTTCGAGAACGAATACAAGAAGCTGGCCGCCGACTACAACACGAATTACAACGGCAAGGATAAGACGCCGGAGAGCGAGGCGGCTTTCGCACGTCTGAATCAGGTTCTCGACCGCGTCATTGACAGCTTTGCGCGAGCCGTCGCCCTCTCGACCCAGAATGATCCGGCGACGCAGGCCTTTAAGACCAACGTCAAAAACAATCTGACGGCGGTCTATAAGAGCCGTCACAACGATTCGGAAGCCGGGTTGAACGAATTGATCGCGGGCGTGCTCGCGAAGCCTTTGCCGATACCGGGACAGGAGCCTGTGCCGACG
>JBAVPI010000593.1:0-2920 GCA_049692915.1 Pyrinomonadaceae bacterium | reverse complement strand
CGTTCGAGTGCTCGCATTTAAGCCTCGCCGTGACTTCAGAGCCAGTGGCCCGATTTCGACAACTTCTTGATTTTGCGTTTGACCATCTCGCGCTTCAAGGGCGTCGTGCGGTCGAGGAAGACGATGCCGTCGCAATGATCCGTCTCGTGCAGCATGCAACGGGCTTCGAGGTCGAGGCCGTCGAACTCGAACTCTTCGCCGTTAACGTCCTGCGCCCGCACGACGGCGCGCAGAGAACGCTTGACGGCGAAGTAGATGCCCGGAAACGAGAGACAACCCTCCTCGCCGTTCTGCTCGCCCTCGATGTTCAAGAGAATCGGGTTGATGAGCGCGATGCGTGTCGACGGGTCTTCGCCGCCGGAGCAGTCCATCACGAACAGACGCTTCGAGACGCCGACCTGCGGCGCGGCGAGGCCCACCCCGCGCGACGCATACATCGTCTCGAACATGTCGCCGACCAGTTTTTTCAACCTGTCGTCGAACTCGATCACAGGGTCGCCCGGCGTCTCCAACACCGGCTCGCCGTACTTCACAATGTCTAACAAAGCCATTCCCGATCTTCCCCGAAAAATCTTCCGCCAACTCGTGCTTTAACCTTAAAAGCTCGCCATTTTGATGCAAAGTTTACGATAAATACTGCCCGCGTGCCAATCGGCCCGTCCGCCGACAGCCTGAGTTGCGGCGGGCTACTTGGCCGCGCGCGACGCCCCGCCGAACAGGGGCGGGCGTTTCTGCATAAAGGCCGTCACGCCCTCGACGAAATCCGGCGAGCGGAAACAGGCGGCCTGACCTTCGGCCTCAAAGTCGAGCGCGGCGGCGAGGTCTGCGGCCTCACGCGCGCCGAGCGATGCCTTGATTTTCGCGAGCGAGGGCTGCGGCCCACGCGCCAGACTCGCCGCCAGTTCGTTGACGACCCCATCGAGTTCGGCGGAAGCGACGACGCGGCTGACGATGCCGAGTCTCTGTGCTTCGCGCGCACCGATCTGCTCGCCCGTCGCCATCAACTCGAAGGCGCGGCGCGGGCCGACGAGACGGGGCAGAAAGTATGTGCTGCCGCCGTCGGGCATCAGGCCGATGCGGACGAAACTCTGGCTGAAGGAACTCTCTTCGGAAGCGACGCAGATATCGCTCGCGAGCGCGTAAGAAAAACCGATGCCGACCGCCGGGCCGTGCACGCGACAGACGACGGGCTTCGACATCGCACGCAGATCGAGGATCGGCGGATTAATCAACTCGCGCACTTTGGCCGCCACGTCGAGGGAGGCGAACTCGCGCGGATTGATCGCCGACAAATCGAGGCCCGCGCAGAACGAGTCGCCCGCGCCCGTGATGACGACGACGCGACTCTCGTCTTCAACCGACTCGCGGACGGCATCGGCAAATTGCGCGAACATCTCGAAGTCAATCGCGTTGCGGCGTTCGGGCCGGTTGAAAGTGATGCGCTTGATGCCTTCATCGAGCGAGACCAGAATTTTTGCGCTGGCGTTCAAAGTTCATGCTCCTTCTATGGATGATGTGATATGGAACGCGACCGGCTCATTGAACAATTTCCTGCTTCGTACTCCGGCGTGACAGGTGCGGCATCGGAATCACGGCGTAGCGCACGACGCCGCGCCGTTGCGGACGCCACCAGACCGCGACGGTCATGCGCGCGAATGCCTGTGTCGTCTCTTCCCTGCGCGCGACGCTGCGCACGAGGCGACTGATGTCGTGTCGGAAGAGACAGACGACGATGCGGCGCGCGGGGTCTGCGGCTTGGAGGCGCGAGCGTTCGTAGCGCAGCAGGTCGAGCACCCAATGCGGTCGCTGCGGAGCCGACGCGCGAAGCTTGCGTTCGACGTAGCGCGCGAAGGCCAGATCGTCTCCGAGCGGCCTCGTGGATGCAGCGTGCGATGCCCGCGCGGCTGCGTACTCGTTAAAAAATTCCGTGAAATGCTCTTGCAGAGCGCGGCGTGTGAGCGGCAGAACTTTGCACGCTTGCAAGAAACGCCGTCCATGCTGCGAGTGGCCGGACGCACCGGCCTGAGGCGCTGAAAGCTGCATGAGGTCGCGCGTTTCGGCGGCGCTCAAGCCCAGTTCCCGACCGACGCTCGACGGGTCGCGCAGGAAGCGGTCGCGCAAGTCAGCGTCGGACGAGAGCAGTTTCCGGCCTTGTTGTAATTCGGTTGACTCCATCGCTTTGTGCAAAGTTGAGAGCGGCGCAATTGAAGTTTTTAGTATGCGCGTAGTTGCTTTTGATAGCCGTCGAAGTTGCGGCGCATCTCGGCGATACTATCACCGCCGAACTTTTCCCGCATCGCGACGGCGAGCGTGAGCGCGACCATCGCCTCGCCGATGACGCCCGCCGCCGGAACCGCCGTCACGTCCGACCGCTCGAAGGCCGCCGACTCTTCCCGCTTCGTGTCAATGTCCACCGAGCGCAGAGCGCGCCTGAGCGTCGAGATTGGCTTGAGGAAGCCGCGCACGCGCAACTCCTCGCCGTTCGTGATGCCGCCTTCGAGTCCGCCCGCGCGGTTCGTCAGGCGTGTGAACTCTTGCTCGTCGTCGCGGTACGCGATCTCGTCGTGCACTTGCGAGCCGGGAAGATTCGCGGCCTCGACCCCCGCGCCGATGGAGACGGCCTTGACCGCCGGAATGGACATGACGGCCCGCGCCAGACGCCCGTCCAATTTCTCTTCCCAAGAGGTGTGCGAGCCGAGACCCGCGACTACCCCGCGCGCCACCACCTCAAAAACGCCGCCGAGCGTGTCGCCCGCGCGCTTTTTTTCGTCAATCAATTCGATCATGCGTGCCTGCGCTTCCGCGTCGGCGCAACGCAGCGGCGCGTCGTCGGCGATGGAGATGATCTGCTCCCAACTCATTTCGAGCGGCGCGTCGGGCACTCCGCCGAGTTGCGCGACGTGGCTTCGTATCTCAATGC
>JBAVPI010000592.1:0-6562 GCA_049692915.1 Pyrinomonadaceae bacterium | reverse complement strand
GCTTTAACGACCCGTCGGATGCCGAACGCTTCATCGCCGCCGATGCGACCGACATTGAAGCCGCGCTCAAGGAAGTGCTCACGCAGAAATCTTACTTGGGTAAGCCTGCGGAAGCGCCCGCGCCCGTCGTGACGCCGACGAGTCCGACGAACCCGCCGCGCGACGGCGGCAATGCGCCGCTCACGATGGAAGCGATCAAGGGGATGAGTGCCACGCAGGTGGCTGCGAATTATCAGGCGGTCATGGCTGTGGTCAGGTCACAGGGCAAGAGTGTCTGACAAGCAATTAGACCGAGCGGAAAAGTGAGGGCGTTGGTCGTTTATATCTAACATGAATAAGCGACCGACGCCCTCACTTTATCTTGCTGATGACGTTCACAAATTCTGGATAAGGGTTGACACTTTCGGCGGCGAAAACGCTTGTTGGGTTTGGGTGAGAAGCCTGAATAGTCAAGGTTATGGAACGTTCCGCTTTGAAAAGAAAATCATCATGGCGCATCGTTTCAGCTACGCGATAACCTACGGGCTTAATCCTTTTGAACCTTTCAGTGAAGACTTAGAGAAATGGTGCGTCTGCCACACTTGCGATAATCGAGCGTGCGTCAACCCCAAGCATCTTTTTCTTGGCTCACATTTAGAGAACATGCAGGATAAGGCGCGCAAAGGGAGATGCAGGAACACGCAACTATTGACGGAAGCGCAGAAGAAAGAAATTAGAGAGCGTTATCTCCATCAGGACGTTAAGGCGCAATCCTTCTGGCTAACCCAATCTCAATTGGCTCGCGAATATGGGGTCACGCCTGAGACTGTCAGGCGTGTCTTAAGGAGCGATTAACAAACTTGCTAAAGCTATAAATTTTCGTTATACCTAAATCCAGCATCACAAACGCTTATCGGTTTTCAATAACCGATAAGCGTTTCTTGTTTCACCTTTCCAATTTAAGGAGCACCGTATGACAGTAGCCTCGTTCATTCCGCAACTCTGGGCCGCGAGCCTCTTGACAGGCTTGCACAAGAATCTCGTCTACGCGCAGGAAGGCATCGTTGACCGGCAATACGAGGGCGTGATTGCCGCTCAGGGCGATGTCGTCAACATCAATTTCATCGGCGGCGTGAGCGTGTTCGACGTTGACAGCAACGCCGACATCCCAGACCCGGAACCGCTCTCGACAGCCGCGACGAAGTTGACGATTGATCAGGCGAAGGGTTTCAACTTCGCGGTTGACGACATTGATAAGCGTCAGGCCGCAGGCGACATCATCGAGACCGCGATGAGCGAGGCCAGCTACGGCGTGCGCGACAAGGCGGATTCGTTTCTCGCGGGCCTCTACACGGACGCGGCGTCGGCGAACCTCATCGGCTCGGACACCACGCCAATCGTGCCGACGGCGGACACGGCCTACGATTATCTCGTTGACTTGGACGTGTTGCTCGACGAGGCGAACGTGCCCACCGGCGGGCGTTGGGTCGTCATCCCGGCGTGGTTCAGGGGGTTGCTCCGCAAAGACAAGCGTTTCGTTCAGACGGGCACGATGGCGGGCGATGTCGTGCGCGCGACGGGTGAGATCGGCGAGGTCGCAAATCTGAAAGTGTTGCAGTCGAACAACGTGCGCAACACGAATCAGACGAAGTACAAGATCATGGCCGGTCACAAGATGGCGTGGAACTACGCCGATCAAATCATCTCCGTCGAAGCCTTCCGCATGGAAAAGAGATTTTCCGATGCCGTGAAGGGATTGCACGTCTATGGCGGCAAAGTGGTCAGGCCGCAGGCGATGGCGGTGCTCACAGCGAATCGGTCTTAAGGGACGCGGTCGCTCGAACTTGCTTTTAATCTACGTGCCGCCCGAATCGGGCAGCGCATGACCCGAAGAGCCTTTTTCGCAACTCAAGGAGCATCGCAATGTCTAACCCTCTTGCACTGACAGTCACAACGCTTACCGGAAACTCCGGCGTCACGCAGCCCACGGCGCAGACGATTGACACCAACGGCACAGTGCCGGTCGCAGTTGAAGGCGAGCACGAGCGCGTCATTCTCGAAGTCGTCAACGCCGACGACGCGGCTTTGACCGTGAAAGTTTTGGCGGGCGTCGAGAGCGCGGGCGCGGGCCGCGCCGGGATAGGCGACATGAGCGTGTCGCTTCCGGCATCAGGCACGCCGGGCGCGAATAAAATCATCGGCCCGTTCGAGTCCGCGCGCTTCGCTCAGGCGGGCGGCGCGATGAACGTCTCGTTCACCGCCGCGACGGGCGCGCCGAACGCCACCGTTCGCGTCTATCGTCTGCCGAAGTCGTTCTAAGGCGGGCGCGATGTGGTTTCGCAACAAAAAGACCGGCGTGCGTTGGGAAGTCGAAGCGCCTGATTTAATCAAGCGGCTTTCGGCGGACGCCGGTTATGAACAATGTGAGCAGCCCGACAACGACGGGGCCGCTCGCTCTCCGACCCTCGGCGGCATAAAGCCTGTCGCGATAGCCGGTGCTCCCGTGACAGGCGGCGAGACTAACACTCTCGCCGCGCCGCCGGGGGACATCTCCCCTCAAGCACCGGCACAACAGCAGCAGCAGCAACCGCAATCCGGCCCCACGGATTCACTGAGCACCGGCAGTGATGAAGCTAAAAGCCAAACTCCAACTCCAAAGCCCGTTGCTCACGCAACCGGGAAGCCTCCACGCATCTCTCGCAAAGGTCGTCCACGAGACGGCGTTTGATATCGAACGCGATATCAAGGAACAGATGAGAGAGCCGAAGAGCGGGCGCACGTATAGCCGTGCCGCTATAACCCGTCGTGCGTCGAAGGTGACGCGCGGTCTCGGCTTGCGCGAGTACACGACGGCGAAGGGCTTTCAACGGGCCGTCGTTGGCTACAAATTCCACCGCGCGTCCGCCGCTGGCGAGGCTCCGGCTGTAGACCACGGCGCAGCTATCGGCTCACTACAGACTGTGCCCGACGGCCTGCGCGCCACAATCACCGGCTCACAAATCTTGGAGTGGCTCGATACGGGCACGCCCCGGATTGCGCCGCGCCCGTTCGTGCGGCCCGCGCTTGAGCGTGCCCGTGCACCGTTTGAGCGGCGCGTCGAAGACGCTATCGAGGAACTGCTATGAGCGACTACGCCACCTCAGAACAACTCACCGGCTACCTGCCCCGCGTCACGAGTGAGGCAGACCTTGCGACGCTCGCGGGGATGCTCACGCGCGCATCGCGCGCCATTGACGCTTTCACCCGCCGCCACGCGGACGCATTCGCTCCCGCCGAAGAGGAAGCGAGCGAGCAGGTTTTCTACGGCGAAGGCCAGCCCGTCTTGATCCTGCCTGAATTCGTCACGGGAAGCGTCTCGACAGTCACCGCGCCGTCAAGTTACATGCCGGAAGGCTTCACGGAGTTTCGCCGTCGAGAGGCTTCGACGGGAACTCTGCGCGTCGGCCTCCACACCGCGACGGCGGAGGGCGTTCGACCGCCCCGCGTGGGGTGGGCGAAGGGCGTGCCGTTCACGGTCACGGCAACGTGGGGCTTCGAGGCAATTCCTGCGGACGTGACGGAAGCGTGTCTGCAACTCGTCACGCGCTGGTGGAGGGCGAAGGATGAAGCCTTCGCGGGTGTCATCGGCGACATCTCGCAGCAACGCGCAATTTTAGAGCGCGGGTTTCCGCCGGGCGTCAAAACTCTTTTAGAGCCTTACGTGCTCGCGGACGTGGAAACCGAGCAGGAGGAGGGCGGCATCGAGCGCGGGGATTTACTCAACTCGGATTTCAACCCGCACGGCGGCGGCGGTTGGGGGAGGTTTTAAGTGCCGGAGCTTCCCGACTCGCAAATCGAGGTTGAGAAAATCGTGCGCGCAGGGATAGACGCGAAGTTCGCAGGCGTCACCGGACTGCCGCACGTCCTGACGCATCGCGTGTGGATAGACGGCGAGGGAGATGCCATCGCGCGCATGGGCTATGTGCATCCGGTCAGTGGAGAGACGGAGTTTCGTCTGCTCGTGATAGACCTCGCGGGCTTCACGGATACGGATGCGGGATGCGAGGACAAGCCCGTCTACTACCTCAACTACACTCTGCAACTCTCCGTCTCTCACGCGGACGCGCGCTCCGACTCTTCAACGTCAACGGACGATTACAGCGCCATTCTGTTGACGATACGTTCACGCGTGCTATCGAACAGGCATGTTGCCGATTACGCGCAGTTGCGCTGTGACCCTCTCGTGCAAACCGGCTCGCGCTTTGGTCACGACGAGGACGAAACGCTGATCTACGGTCATCACGCGCGGCTGAGTTTGCGCGTCGAAGTCACTCCCACTTAGAAGGAAAGGAATTTTTCTATGACGACGCCCAATACTTTCAAACAAAAAAACGTCTTCGTCGCGTTCAGCTACTTTCAGCAGGCGGCGATAGGCATGGCGCTCGCGGCGGCGAGTCTGACCCGTCGCCTTCCACTCGCGCTCGACCAGAAGCCTCTTCCCACGCGTCGTGTGACGAGAGACGAGACGCGCGATTGTTCGGGCAAGTATCTGACGGGACGAAGGCTCTCAAGCCGCCTCGCGTTGTGGACAATCCAACTCGACGCGACGGCCCAACTCGCGGCGTGGTTTCTCGCGCTCGCGCTCGGAGACCCGGCTGAACCGACGGGGAGCGGGCCGTACACGCACGCGATTAACCGGCTCGGTTCAGACCAACTGCCCGCCACGTCGTTCATCATCGGCGCGGAAGACTCGGACGAACCGGCGGAGATGTATCGCGATATGGTTCTCGCCTCGCTTGATATCGAAGCCACGGTGCGCGGGAAGGTGACGATTCGCGCGAGCTTCGTCGGGAGCGCCGACATTGAGACGGTTGAGGACTTTGACGCGCCGGTGTGCGCGGCAGTCGTGCCCGTCTATGCCAACGACTGTTTGGTTTCCATCAACAGCGTCAACTACACCGACAATCTGCGTAGCTTCCACTACAGCTACAACAACAATCCCTACTCGAACGATGATCCGTTCCCGTTCGATGCGGTGGATTTGGTGAGGCTGGAGCGCGGGATTGAGACGAGCGCCTTCCAGTTCACGCTCTACGGCACGAAGACGCATGCCGTCTATGTGCTTGCCGCAAATGAGAACGTCGAGCCTGTGACGCTCCGGCTCGGCTCGGCAACAGAGGGCACGTCAATCATCTGTCCGGGCGCGCAGTTGACGTTGCAGGATACGCCGCTCGGTTACGCGGGCGAGGCGAGCAGAAGCGTCATCAACATAGACGCGACGCCGTTCTCCGTCTCCGGCGCGCTTCCTGATCATGTCGTGTACGTCGGCGCGCTCGCGACGGAGCTTCTGACCGTGCCAGCGTAAAGAGCGCGGACTGACCCGGAAGCATCGCCGATTCCGGCGAGCCTCGATGCTCGTCATTTCCGGCGAGACGATCACTCAAAGGAGCACCGAAATAATGTTTGTAAAAGGTACTTTTTCGCCGGAGGTCACAATCATCGTGATACTTCCGACCCGACCCGACAGTCAATACTCATTCACTTTTCCGAAGAAGCTTCCGCAGGCGGTGCTGGACGCCGAGCGGGAGCTTGCGTTGAAAACAGGTGAGCGCAGCGCGGAAGCAAGGGTTGCTCTCGTCAAAGCGGTGGCCGCGATGCTGGTGACAGACCCGGAAGGATTCGGTGACTATCCGGTCAAGACGGAGGAGGGCACGGTCGAGTCTCGCGCGTTGGAATACTTCGACGATCCAAACGAGCCGGAGCTAGAGACCATCCTTGTGAACGCGTGGTTCGAGTATCGAGAGGCGGTGCGGCCACGGGCTTATTTGAAAAGTGTTTCGCGTGATGGCGCGACAACTGGTGACGTACCAGCAACAGTTGGACAGCCTTGAGCCGTCACATGACGATTGCCCCGCGCCCTGCAAACGCGAGCAGGACAAAGAACGCACGGTTGACCTCCCGGACTTCTGCGACGATTGCGAGGTGCGCACTCAGTTTGAGTTCTTGAGGGATGCCACCGAGCGGGAGATAGCAGCGCACTTCCCCGATGGTTGCGCGTGGGATTTCGAGGCGCTGCGGGCCGATGTGGTACGCGTCTCGAAGATTGAAGCGTCGGCGGGGGATGCGGGCTACCCGCCGGGTTGCGATGCGCTGACCGCAGCGGGGATTGACATCTTGAGGCGCGAGGTGCGGAGGCCGGAGCGGATCGCGCGTTGGGAGTCAGCGCAACGCGCCGCTGCGCGCGCAACGAGGTGAGCCTTGAGTTCGTCTCGTGCGACTCGCTATCGTGTAAAGCGTTCTACCAGCAACGGACGGAGGGACAACTTACATGACGAACGGAATCAGTGAAGCGCGAGCAAAAAAGTGGGCCTTGCTCGTGATGGCGGCGGTGGCCTTGATTTTCATCGTCGGGTTATGGACGGCACATCAACAACGCGAACGGATGCAGAGAGCGGAAGAAGAGCAGCCGGTGATTAACGCGGCGAGAAACTGCGGCTTGAACGTGCAGAGCGCGCTTGACGAAGCCGAAGCGCTTTACCGGCAGCATGGGAGCGTAGATCGTCCGCTCTACTATTCTTTGCACGCCGAAGCGATACGCCTCAAC
>JBAVPI010000591.1:0-4088 GCA_049692915.1 Pyrinomonadaceae bacterium | reverse complement strand
TCGTAATCACGTCTTCGATAACGAGGATGCTTTCGCCCTGTCGAACGCTGAAGCCGCGTCGCAGCGTCATGCGTCCCCCTTCGCGCTCCGTCCAGATGAAACGGACGCCGACGGCGCGCGCGACTTCCCAACCGATGATGATGCCGCCGATGGCCGGCGCGACCACCGTCTCGATTCCTTGCCCGGAGAATTGATTCGCAATCGCACGCCCGAAAGCTTCGGCCTCCGAGGGATGTTGCAGCACGAGCGCGCATTGCAGATATGTCGGGCTGTGCAGGCCGCTCGTGAGCAGGAAATGTCCTTCGAGCAGCGCGCCTGTACGCCGGAATCGTTCAATCACTTCGCGCTCTTCCATCAACCTCTCGCCTTTCCCGACCGGCGTTGATACAATCGGCCACCGATGCAGACTTTCCGTAATCTCGTTCCAGACTCTACCCTCGTTCAAGAGGCGATTCAACATTTAAGAATTAACGGCGGCCGCGCTCCCGTCGTCGAGTTGGCCGACACGGTGCTTCAACTGCCGAACCTCGACCCGCACATCGCCGCGCTCATCGTCGGCGAACTCATCAAGGACGACTGGCGACTGCGCATCACAGACACTTCGCACGAAGTAGAACTGACGTGCGAGGACGACGAGCGGCGCGACCTGTCCGGCACCGACTATGTCGTCTTCGACGTTGAGACGACCGGCCCCAAGACGCCGCCCAGCCGGATCATCGAAATCGGCGCATACCGCGTCAGCCGCGGGCGCATCGTCGGCGAGTTCCAGACGCTCGTCAATCCGCAGGCGCGCATTCCGCCCTTCATCGTCGGGCTGACCGGAATCACCGATGAGATGGTCGCCGACGCGCCCGTCTTCAGCGAGATTGCCGCCGACTGGCTCCGCTTCGCCGACACCGCCGTGCTCGTCGCGCATAACGCTTCGTTCGACGTGCGCTTCATCAACCATGAAGTCGGGCAGGTCTTTCCGGGCCGCCGGATGTTCAACCCGCATCTCTGCACGGTGTCGCTCTCGCGCCGCATCGTGCCTGAGATCAGCAGTCATCGCCTCCACTCGCTCGCGGAACACTTCGCCATCACCATCAAGAATCGTCACCGCGCGGCGGGCGACGCGCTCGCCACCGCCGAGGTCTTTCTCCTGATGCTCGATATGTTGCACCGCCACGGCGTCCGCGACCTCTCTCAAGCGCGTCGCTTCAGAGTGCAGACCCCGAACATCAACAATTAAACTTCCGTCTCAGATAATTTCTGTTCGTTTGCTTCCGCCGCTTCGTCGCCTTCCTTCCCTTTTCCTCTCCGCATCAGCCCCCTCAAGATAAACGCGACGACGATGACGGCGGCCAACCCCAATCCGATACGTGGGTAGTTGGCTGCCAGAAAATCTTTGGCCCGGTCGCCGTAGCGCACCGCGACGTAACCTTCGAGCGTGAATCTAAAAAGGCGTCCCGCCGAGACGGCGAGCACGAATCGAAAGAGGCTCAGGCGAAACACCCCCGCGGTGACGACGAACAGCTTGAACGGGAACGGCGGCGGCAACACAGAGGCGACGAGCACCGAGAGCACGTCGTAACGATCAACCCATGACTTCACGCGCGCCCGCTTCGTCGGCGGGAAGCGTTCGAGCGCGCGCCGCCCCGCGCGTTTCGAGATGAAGTAGAGAATCACACAACCGATGACCGAACCGGCTGTCCCGGCCAGCGCGTAGGCAAACATCGTCGGGATGTCGCGGTGCATCGAGAGTGTCAGCATCACCGCGTCGGGGCCGCCCGGCAGAGGAATCAACGCGGAGTCGAGCAGAGCGACGGCGAACAGTCCGAAGGGGCCGAAGGCTTGCAGATAGATCGAAAACTCGTTGAGTCTCCCGGTGATTTTATGCAGCCACTTCAAGAATGGGTCTTCCTTCCGGCGGGATAAAAATTAGCGAGAGATGATGGACGAAGTTGACGCATCGCTTTGAGCTTCCGGCGTCACGCCTTCGACCGGATTTTGTTGTGATGAGATTAAGCGTTTTCTTTTCAGCCGACTGACGATCAGGTAAACGATCAGCCCGATGCCCGCCAGTGTCGCCACGACGGCCAGCATCTTAAAACCATTGTCCTTGATAAACAGCAGCACGCTCCTGCCGTAATAGACCGCCAGCACGCCCTCGACGTAATAGCGCAGGCTGCGCGCCACCATCACGGTCAGGATAAAACGCCAGCGCGGGTATTCGAGTGCCCCGGCGGTCGCGACGAAAATCTTGAAAGGCATCGGCGGCGGCAGAAGTGCCGGAATCGCCAGCGCCAGTATGCCGAAGCGTGCGTAGGCGCGTTCGACACGTTCGATGTGATCGGCGCGGAAGCGACGGCGCATCACGGCCTGCCCGCCGCGCCGCATGATCGTGTAGAGAAGCAGACAGCCGAGGACTGAGCCGAACCCCGCGAAGAGTGGAAAATAGAGCGCCGATTTGTGATCGCTGATGCAGCGCAGTACAACGAGATAATCGTTTATCTCAGGCAGCGACAAGAGTGAAGAGTCGAGCGCGCCGATGATAATCATCAAGGGCGCGGCCACGAAAATCGGCGCGTGGATGATGGCATGATGCGTCCAACGCACCCCGTCATGAAGCCGCGTCCACGTCTCGTGCAGCCACCCGGCCCCCTGAATCAATGATGCAAACATAAAAATAGTGACGAGCGTAGTGGGGATTTTAACCCGTCGCCCGTCACCTGTCACTTGTCTCTAATTTTATTTGACGGGGGCAAACACCGAAGGCGTATCGTAGGTGACGCCGAACGTCACGCCGGAGCGTGGACTCGCGCCCGTCAGACCGGCGATGCCCGCCACGTCAAAGCGTAGGCCCGTCGCTTTAATCTGGAGGCCGAGTCGCGCTTCGCTCTGCGATTCGGTGCCGAGCGGCGCGCGGCCCGAACGCGTGTTGGCCCGCCCGTTGACCTCACCCGCAAGATTGATCTGCCGGTTGAGACGCAGTATGCCCGCCACCCCGTAGAGTAAGACGTCGTTCTGCGTGAAGGCTTGTGTGGGCGCGGTCAGGATGCCGAGACCGATGTTGCCGAAGGTGTTGAGTCGTCCGTCGCGTCCGAATTTTTTGCCGACGAGGATCGTGCCGAAAGCGTTCGTCTGGTTAACGCCGATGCCGCGCGCCTCGTCCGAGTTGGGCAGTTCGACGCCGAAGCGAAAGCCGAGACTTGGGCCACGGCGTGTTTCGTTACGAAGCTTGATTTTCGTCGCGAGCGAGAAGTCGCCCGTGTCATTCGTCGAATTGCTGCCGGGCGCGAAGCTGCGCGTGATGGCCGGGTTGAGCGTGGCGGAGTTGATGCTCAGGAAATTTTGCAGCACGCCTCTGATCTGAAATTCAACGTTCGGCGAGAGGCCGACGTTGATGCCAATCACGCCGACGCGCGTCAGGTCGCCCGTCAGACCCGACGCCGGAAACTTCGCATCCTGCACAAAGTCTATGCCCGCTTGAATGCGCAGAGTGCCGGGCGCGAGCACGTCCACATCCTCCGTCAGCAGCGGGCGTTGCTGCGCGTGGACGGATGCGGCGCAGGCCAACATCAGGACGAGTGCGAGCGGTGCGAAAATAGAGTTGGAACGAGACATTTTGTTTTGTTTGTGCTCAGGATCAAGACTGCCGACGCGTGTTGAGTGCCGCCGCTTTATTTTCCGATTGTCGCGCGAATTGTTTTGCCGAATTGTCGCGCGAATTGTAATGTCCGCGTCGCGCAAGCGTCAACGAGGCGAAGAGTTTTCGTTAACCGTTCGGCAACTGTCGCGGGCGCGGCGGCGTTGGATTGCCGCCGGAACCCTCGCCCGTGCGCTTTTCGCCCGTCTCGGCGAAAATCTCCTTAATCGCGCCGACGCTCGAAAGCAGCGAAGAGGTTTCCATCGGCATGAAGATGACCTTTGAATTACTGCCGCGTGTCATCTCTTTCAGGCTCTCGATGTAGCGTGCGGTGATGAGATATTGCGCGGGGTTGCCCTGACCGCTGATGGCGCGCGAGACCTGCGTGATGGCTTCGGCCTCGGCCTCTGCGTTGCGCAGGCGTGCCAGCGCCGCGCCTTCGGCTTGCAGGATGGCCGACTGC
>JBAVPI010000590.1:0-1952 GCA_049692915.1 Pyrinomonadaceae bacterium | reverse complement strand
CAAGGTTGAGTTGGTTAACTATTGATGCGGAGTCGCCGAGGAGGTCTTGGTCGGATTCATGTCCGAGCCGGGCTGCGCCAGTCCGCGGTTGACGAGCACGCGAACTTCGGCGCGGCGATTCTGCTCGCGCCCCTCGCGCGTCGCATTGTCGGCGATGGGCTGCTCCGTCGAGCCATAGCCGTAGGGCGTGATGATGCGACGCATCGGGACGTGGTGCGTCTCGGCGAGATAGCGGACGACCGCGTCGGCGCGTTCCTGACTGAGACGACGGTTCGAGTCCTTGGCGCGGAAATCATAAGCATAGCCTGTCACCTCGAAGACGAAGCCCTTGGCGTCCTGCGCGTACTTGGCGAGTTCGTCAAGCGTCCCCTTCGCTTCCGTAGAGAGCGCGGCGCTACGGTATTTGAAGTTAACGTTAAGACTCTGCTGCGCTGTGTAATCGTCAATGGCGCTGACGCGATCATTAGCGACACGCACACCCTCAACCGCACGGTCGGCCACTTCCTGTGCCGCCGTCGCGCCGCCCGCCGCCGCGTTCGAGACCGCCGCCAGTTCGTCGAGTTGACCCGACACACGTTGCGCGTTCTGCTCGGCCTCGCCGATGCGTCCCTCGGCCGTGCCGACGCGATTCTCGACCGGCGTAAAATTGGCTTCAGCCGCGCGCGCCGTCAAAAAGTCTTTGTCGGAGAATTTGATCTTCTCGGCGACGAGTTGACCCGAACCGTCGCCGCGTCCCTCGACCTCCAGATTGAGGCCGCGCAGGATGGCCGTCTGTGCGGAACTCGATCCGCTGTTGAGGAATCCGCCCTTCGTCTTAACGTTGGTCTTGTCGGAGAGCAGCACCGTCGTCTCCGCGCCGCCGTTGTCGCGCACGACGAAGGTGTCCGCGTTGCGTCGAATGACGATGCCTTTGACTTTTAATTTCTGACCGGCGACGACGTTCGTGCGTGCGCCCGAAGGCGAGGTGTTGGTCGTGGCTTGCGCGGAGGCGACTGTCGCCGCTCCGAGCGTCAATGCCAGCGCGGTGGCTGACGTTCTGAGCATGTTGTGATAGTTGAATCTCATAGTCTTTGTTATTCCTCTAAGGAAAGTTTGAAATCACGCGGCGGCATTGGAATCTTCAGGAGACGCCACTCGCAAGTCCACGCCCTTAATTCAACAACGAATGACGGCGGTGTAGTTTGTAAAGAATCATTAAGCACCATTCAGGCGGGCGGATGGTTGCAATTGGCTTGCGAATGTCGTGTGAGCGGGTTGCGCTGCGGACGATAAGTTGCTGTGGACGACAAGTTAAAGGAAGCGAATTGCGTCTGCGGCGCTCAAGTTTTGAAACTCATGCCCGTTGAAAAAGACGAGGGAGGCCACATCAAGCGACCTCCCTCGTCTCTTACCGGCTTTTGACGTTGCCCGCTTACTTCCTGTCCTTGAACTGTTCGTAGAGGATGGTGTGACGGCTGACGAGCGGAATCTGTCGCCCGCCGATGAAGAGGTAGCGAATGTTCGTGCGCGGCTCAAGCAGGTCGCCGTCGGTAATGACGAGGTTGGCGAGCTTGCCCTGCTCGATTGAACCCATCCGGTCGGCGACGCCCATGATCTGCGCCGGATAGAGCGTCACGGCCTTGAGCGCCTCTTCGCGCGGCAGACCGAAAGAGGCGGCCATCCCCGCTTGAAAGGGCAAGTCGCGGACGTGTGAGCCGGAGTCGCCCGTCGAGATGCAGAAGCGGACTCCCGCGGCCTGCAACTTGGCGGCGTTCGCGTAGAGTTCGTCGTAAGCATCGTCCTCGCGCAGCGGCAGATTGAGCACGCTGTCGAGGATGACGGGCACGTTATGCTCCTTGAGGAAAGAAGCGGCGCGACCCGCCTCCGTGCCGCCCATGATGATGGCCTTCAACTTCATCTCTTCGGCAAAGCGGACGGCGGCGCGGATGTCGCGTTCGCGGTCGGCGCGCATG
>JBAVPI010000589.1:0-5086 GCA_049692915.1 Pyrinomonadaceae bacterium | reverse complement strand
GAGTCGCCTGCCCCGCGCGCCGCGCGCCGAGGCGGTACTGCTTGCTGACGTTCTCTACACGAATGATCGGCTTCAAGGATTCACACTAAGGGCGCGGCAAGAATCGTTCAGGTATTTGATAACGCTTCGTGAATGATGGCGTCAATTTGCGCGGCGCGTGAAGTGAAGGTGTGCTCGCGCAGCGTGCGCCGCTGTCCGGCGGCGGCGACGCTCCGGCGCTCCGCTTCGTGCTCAAGCAGGTACTTCACTTTCTCGACGCACTCCGAGGCGTCGCGATAGGCGATGACTTCCGCGTCCAACTCGAAAAGCTCGTGAAGGTTTGTCTTCCAGTCCGTCAGCAGACACGTGCCGACGCCCGTGGCCTCAAAGAGACGCATGTTCGAGGCGCTCTCCGTCGAAACGTCAATGTGCGTGTTCAGCGCGACGCGGCTGTCGTGGAGTTGCTGAAACATCGCCAGCCCGAAAAGCGGCGGGCGCGCACGACGCGCGATGTGCTCATCCAACGACGACGAAGTTTTCGACGCGCCGCCAACGAAGAGCCGCGCCGCGCGCCGCGCCGCCCTGCCTAAATTTGCCGTCACGGATTGGGGCGGGTCGGGTTGTTGTTGTGGCCCGGACTCAGACCAAATTTGCAGCCCTGTCTCTTTGACGAGTCGCGAGAGAATCTTTTCCCGTTCGAGATGAAATTGATCGGCCTTGACGATTGAGCCGATGAAGACGAAGTCGGCGCTCGACGTTGCGGTCAGGTCAATTTTTTTCAGCACGCGCGGCTCGAACGCGTGATTGACATGGCGACTGCGGTGGCCCTCTGCGCGAAAGTGCGCGACCAGTTCGGGGACGCACGAGAGCACGATGTCGCATTCGCCGAAGACCGCTCCGTCGCCGTAGGGCGCGCCGCACCAGCCGAGGACGAGGCGGATGGTAGGACACGCGTCTCTGATGCGACGGAGGAACGCGGCGGTCACGGTCGAATAGTCGGCCACGATGAGCACGTCCGGGCTAAAGTCTCTGATCTGTGCTTCGGCGATGTCAAAGAGCCAGTTGTCTTGCGCGAACGACAGGCCGCGCTCCGCGGCCCAACGCTTCTGCAACGGCTCTGCGTTGGCGACGAGATCGCGCGTCTCGTAGCCCAACTCTGCGAGCGCCGTTGTCCAGAAGTCGGACGAGCCGAAGCAATCGTCAATGAGTGCGGCGTGCTGCGCGTCGTAAGGCAGCGCCGCGAGGCCGGGCCGCCCCGCGTAGAACTGTTCGAGGTAGGCGGGGTAATAAACTCCGATCTTCAGCAAGCGCATAACGTCCGGGTCGGCTCCGCCCCAGTCTTCAATGCTTAAAGTTCGATGTGATAGACGACGTTGCCGGTCTCGGCTTCGACGCCCGTCTGCACGAGGCCGAGTCGTCGCGCGCCGCGCGGCGAGACGTTGTCGGGATGTATTTTCGCCATCAGGCGCGGCGCGCCCGACAGTCGGCTGATGAGTTTAGCGATGTCGAGAGAGATTCTCATAAAGGCACGCCCGCGATGTTTCTCGTCCACCAGCACGCCGAACGAAGGCACTTCAAAACCCGCGTCCCAGCCGCGCAGCATGAAGAGTGCGGCGAGTTGCCCGCGCCAGAAGATGCCGGAATATACGTCTCTCTTTCGCCCGGCGAGGATGCCCGCGATCTCCTCCTCGCTTGCTCCGAAGGCGTAGAAGAACCGCGCGTACTCCGGCGGCTGCGCGCGCAGCAGCGCCGAGACGACTCCGGCGTCTTCAATTCCGAGCGGACGGATCGTGAAATCCGCGCGCTCTGTCGAATCAATCATGTCCGTCTCGTGCTCAGGCATTACGGGATTTTACTTTTCGGTGCGCTTGTCACACTATCCCACCTTCATCACTATTTTGTCGCGACGGCAGCGAAGAATCTTCTGTTGACGGCTGCAAGTTTGTCGAAATTCCCTCCGTGTTTTGTCGTCCGGCAAGGCTTCAGGCCCGCCGCGACTCCCCTCGGATGACCGTCGCCAACTACGCCGGTAGAAATAAAACATCACATCGCAATCCGTTTTCCACACGGCTTCCGTAACTTACGTCAACCCGAACTAATTGTCAGAAGAGGGAGTTTCGTGTCCAGCGGCAACAATCGCCGCATGCGCCCTCCACGCCGAAGATAAAGTAGAGCGCGACGTGAATTCAGTTGCCCGGCAAACGTCATGCGCGATGGGTCATCCGGGCCATCACAGTGAGAACAAGGGAGAGCTATGAAAAGATTTCTACGAAGAGTGTCACGCGTCGTTGCGCTCGGATTGCTGGTCGCGGTGTTCGCCGCAGGGCCGTTCAGGCTGGCGAGCGTGCAAGCGTCGAGCCACCGCGAAGCGCCGCTGATTTCTCAAGACCCGTTGGCCGATAACACGGATGTCTATGCGTTCATTAGCCCGGACAGACCGAACAGCGTGACCATCCTCGCCAACTTCATCCCGGATCAGAATCCGGCGGGCGGCCCGAACTTTTTCAAGTTCGACGACAGCGTGCTCTATCAAATCAGGTTCGACAACAACGGCGACGGTCGTCTTGACCTCGCCATTCAATTCCGCTTCAGGACAGTGGTCGGCAACGGCGACTCTTTCCTCTATAACGGCGACTTCGACAACAACGGCGAGGGCACGATCAACAGCCTGTCCGACCCCGACTGGAACGTCAAACAGTTCATGGACGTGACGGCGTTGATTCGTCAGGGCGACCCGGCCAACCCGACATTCACGACGTTCGTCCTCGGCACGAATCTGCCGACGCCGCCCGTCAACGTCGGCGTGCGTTCGACGCCGAACTACGAAACGAATCTCGCGGAGGCTTCGATCAGCACTGTGCCGACAGGCGCAGGCGACATCAAACTCTTCGCCGGTCAGCGCGAAGAGGGTTTCTACGTTGACCTCGGTTCGATTTTCGATCTCGTCGGCCTGCGTCCCTTCAACTCGGCTCACTTAGCGCCGCTGCCCGTATCGAACGGCATTGACGCTCTGGCCGGTGCCAACGTTCACACGATTGCGATTCAGATTCCGACCCAGTTGTTGACCGCGACCGGTGCGCTCCCGACGGGTGCGAGCGATCCGAACGCCATCATCGGCATCTATTCCACGGCCAGCCGTCCCGGCACGAGAGTGCTCAACCTCAACGGCACGAAGACGGAAGACTTGAATGCCAACTGCGGCACTGCCGCCGCTCCGCTCGGCACAGCGCCGACCGCCGGCTGCGTTCAGGTTTCGCGTCAGGGCAACCCGCTCTTCAACGAACTGTTCATCCCGATGGGCACTTCGCCGACCGTTTCGGAGAATGACAAAGACCTCTTCAACGCACAGTTGCCCGGAACGGACGTGAACCGCATAGACTTTGTGCGAGGCACGGGCGCGCGTCCGGTCGAGCCTGTGAAGCTCATCAACCTGCTCTATCCGCCGGTCGCCGATGCGCCGACTTCAGGACGTAACGATCTCGTGCGTGTTTTCCTGACCGGCGTTCCGGGCGCGACCCGCTTCCCGTTCCAGACAGACCCGAATGATCCGGGTGCCGGCCCCGGTTCGGCTCCTGCCGAATACATGCGTCTCAACACCGCCGTTCCCGCGACAGCGCCGGGATCGCAGAATCGCCTCGGCGTCATCGGGGGCGACCTCGCTGGATATCCCAACGGTCGGCGCGTCGGCGACGACGTAGTTGACATCACGTTGCGCGTCGCGGCGGGCGTCTTGCTGCCCGGTAATGCGTGCGCTGGCGGCACTGTCAACTGCAACACCGCGCCTAACAACCAACTCGGCGACGGCGTTAACCAGAACGACAAACCGTTCCGCACGACGTTCCCTTATCTGGCTTCGCCCTACGACGGGTATTCGGTTCAGTATCGCGGTCGCGAATGCGCGCCGGACACTGTTAACCCTTGCCCGGCTCCTAGCCCGACGCCGAGACCTTAACCTCTGACCCCGAACGTTGCCGGACGCCGCCTCCATCGGGGGCGGCGTCCGACACGCCGGGACAGGGCCAAAGGGTGATTGAGTTTCGCGGTCGGTGTCGCACCGGAGCTACACTCCGGAGGAGGCGGCACCATATAATCTTCAAAGAAATTCAGGCGATGACAAAGATACTTTTAATCGTCGCGGCGGGCGTCATCATCGCGTTCGCCGCGTTGTTTGGTTTCCGTTTCAACTCGAAGGAAGCGGCGACGAAATCGGCGTCGGCGCAGGTCACGCCGGTCGGCGTCGCCGCGCAGAACATGACGCCGGGCGACCGTTTAATCAATGTCGCGCAGGCCACCATCGAGCGCCTGCCCGCAAGCGCGAAGGGTTATAACCTGCTTGCCGCCGCCTACATGCAGAAGGCCCGCGAGACCGGCGACTTCGGCTTCAACGCTAAAGCAGAGGAAGCGCTCGCGCATTCGACGCAGGAGGAACCCGCGAATTACGACGCGCTCAAACTCCGCGCCAAACTCTTGCTGACCTACCATCGCTTCGCCGAAGCTCTCGCCGCAGCGCAGGCCGCGCAGGCCGTGAACCCGCGAGATTACGACGTTTACGGCGCGATGACGGACGCGCTCGTGGAGTTGGGCGAGTACGACAAAGCGGTCGCGGCGGCGCAGACGATGGTTGACCTGCGACCGGATACCGCTTCTTATTCCAGAGTCTCGTACCAGCGCGATCTTCACGGCGACACGAACGGCGCGGTCGAGGCGATGCGCATGGCGGTCGAGGCCGCCGCCCCGCAGGACGTGGAATCCGTCGCGTGGTGTCGCGTCCATCTGGGCGACGAGTTGACGCGCGCGGGCAAGATGGCAGAGGCCGAGCACAAGTACGACCACGCGCTCTTCGTCTTTCCCGGATACCACCTCGCGCTCGCGGCAAAGGCGCGCGCGCGCCTCGCCGCCGGTGACACGGAAGCCGCCGCCGAATTTTACCGTCGCGCCATCGAGCGCGTTCCGCTTCCCGACTACGCCGCCGCGCTCGGCGACCTCTACACGAAACTCGGTCGCGCCGAAGACGCACGCCGTCAGTACGAACTCGTCGAGTTCGTCGAGCGCACGGGCGCGCAAAGCGGCACGTACACGCGTCAACTCGCCATGTTCTGGGCAGACC
>JBAVPI010000588.1:0-7219 GCA_049692915.1 Pyrinomonadaceae bacterium | reverse complement strand
CTTCAGAGCGGGCCTGCTGCTGGCCGTCTGCGCCGACGCGAAGCACGCGAGTGAAACTATCAGGAACGCGGCTTTGAAATAATTCTTGACGGTGCTCTTCATCGCTCTCGAATCCTCTCTCGATGTTGAATGATCGTCCCTATTCAAGTTCGGGCTTGGCTGCGGGCGGTTGCGCGGTCGCCGGTTGTGCGGGCGAGGTCTGTTTGCCCTCAGGCTTTTTCGGTTGCGTCTGCGAAGCGTCGGGCGCTTGCGGCGCTCGCGGCGTTGCGGCGACGGGCAGGTGGAACAAGTTGTCGTCCAGAGCGACGTTGGCCTCGATCTTTTCGTAAGTCAGCTTCTGCTTGAACTGGCTGCCCTTCGGCCCGACCTCAATCGAGTGCGGCAGATACCAGCCGGCGACCTCTTTATAGTCGCCGAGAATGGTCTCGAACTCGCGCTCGGCCCCGCGAATCATGCGCTTGGCCTCGATCTTGATGGGCACGTAATAGTCCGTGTCCATGAAGTAGTAACGCACGTCGCCGCTCGCCATCGTCAGTTTCAGCTTGAAGGCGTCCGTGCCCTCGAACTGATCCATGCCGACGTACTCGACCTTGTTGCCCTTCTGTTGATAGTTGATGAGCGCGCCGTCTATGTCCGAGTCTTCAAGGATGCCCTTCAACTCTTCTTCGCCGAGCGGCTCAGGGTCTTTCTTCCCTTGCCACGGCTCGATCTTCCAGCCGGTCTTGCCGTCGTAGGCGGTGACGCCGGTCAAGCCTTGCAGGACGAACTCCTGCCGCACCATCGAGGGGCGCTTGTTCTCTTCGAGGATGGCGGCCTCGAACCCGCCGCCGCCGTTGAACTTTCCAGTCCGGCGAAGCGACTTGACGGCCTGAATTTTTTCCATGCCGCCGACGGTCTTGACGTACTTGGCGATAATCTCGTCGGCGGTCTGGGCCGCAACGGGCACACTTAAGAAGGCCAGCCCGACAATCCCCAACAGGAGTCTGCGCATGATTTTCTCCTTCGATGCAAATGCAAAAATTTGGACGGCGATAGCACAATGCGGTGAAGTGGTGAATACGGCTCAACAACCGGCTTTGTTTCACGCGAGTCAGTCCGGCTGACCAACAACCGCGACAGGCCCGCCCGTGCGACCATCTGGCCGTTGACGTTGTGATAGTCACCGGAGTTGAGGCATCATTGGGGCGACAGGGAAAACGCACGGACAAGATGGGAGCGAAAAACTTTGGTTGAAGAAACCTCCAAGCACAGGGAAGCGCGAGAGGTGGCGGAGACTGCCGCCGTCGCCGCCGCAGAGGTGTCGGGGCCGCAGACGCGCGCCGTCCTGCGCGTCGTCATGATTATCGTCGGCATCGTGCTCGCCATCCTCGGCGCGGGATGGATACTGTATTCGCTGACGAGCGTGCTGCTGCTCGTCGTGCTCTCGATCTTTTTCGCCTACCTGATCTCGCCGCTCGTCGAGATGGTGCGTCGCCCTTTCACGATGCGCGGGCGGGAACGCACGGTGCCGCGCGCTCTTGCCATCGCCGTCGTCTATCTCGTCCTCTTCGGCTCGCTCTTCCTGACCTTCTATTTCCTGTCGCCGCGCATGGGGAATCAAATCTCCGATCTCAGCAAGCAAGCGCCGCTTTATCTGACGAACGCGACGACGCGTGCCAAGGAGATGGATAAGCTTTACGAACGAATCAACCTGCCGCCGGTCGCGCGCTCTACGGCCAATAACGCGGTGACGCGCGGCATCGGCCTCTTCATCAAGAAGGACGCGACGACCGGGGAATATTCTCCCGGCGAGTGGACGCAGAGCGTGATTCAGAGCGTGCCGGAACTGCTCGGCTATATCCCTTGGCTCGTGCTCGTTCCGATACTAGGATTTTTTCTACTCAAAGATGCAGACAGCTTTCGTCGCTCGGCTTTGCAGATGCTGCCGCAGGGTCGCATCCGCTGGCGCGGCGACGAGTTTTTTCAGGACGTGAACTCGACGCTCGCGGCCTACATCCGCGCGCAGTTGCTGGCTTGTCTGATTATCGGCACGGTCTGCACGCTCGGCTTCACGCTCATCGGCGTGCGTTACGCGCTCGTGCTCGGAGTCATCGCGGGGCTGCTCGAATTCATCCCGCTCGTCGGGCCGCTGGTGGTCGCCGTCGTCGCCGCGCTCGTCACGCTGCTCGATTCGGGCAGCGGCGTGCTGACGGTGCTGATCTTTCTCGGCGTGCTGCGCGTCGTCGAAGACTACGTGATCTACCCGCGACTCATCGGCTCAGGCATTCACCTCCACCCGCTCGCCGTCATTCTCGCCATCCTCGCGGGACACGAACTGGCGGGCGTGACCGGCATCTTCCTCGCGATTCCCGTCATTGCCATCATCACCGTCACGTATCGCCACTGGCTCGAACACAGGGGCAGCAAGGGACTCGTCGCCGAACTGCTCAAGCCCACGGACGGAGCAGCGGCGGCGACGACGACGGAAGCCGCTGCCGATACAACGCCTGCGCCTACGGTCATGACCGCCACGCCCGCATCCGTCAAACAGCCCGCAACCGCGACGCCCGCCGCGTCCGACGCCTGACTCTGCCGCGAGAATCGGCAAACAGATAGCTCAAAGATCAGAGCGCCACGCGCCCGCGTTCCATCAAGGCGATGAAGCGTCCGAAGTGGTGCGCGGCGTCGTGCGGCCCCGGCGCGGCCTCCGGGTGATATTGCACGGAGATGACTGGGAGACGCTTGTGGCTTAAGCCCTCGACGCAATCGTCGTTGAGGTTGATGTGCGTCACTTCAACTTCCGGCGGCAGACTTTCGGCGCGCACCGCGAAACCGTGGTTATGCGAGGTGATTTCGACCCTGCCGCTCGACACGTCCTGCACGGGCTGGTTGCCGCCACGGTGTCCGAAGCGCAGTTTGTAAGTCGTGCCGCCGAAGGCACGCCCCAGCAGTTGATGGCCGAAACAGATGCCGAAGACGGGCACGCCGCTCTCGGTCAAACGGCGAATCTCGCGCACCGCTTCGTCCATCGAGGCCGGGTCGCCCGGCCCGTTCGAGAGGTAGATACCGTCGGGCTGCATCCCAAGCACATCCGCCGCCGGAGTCTCCGCCGGGACGACCGAGACGCGACAACCGAGACGCGCGAGTTCGCGCAGCGAGTTCTTCTTAACGCCGAAGTCGTAGCAGACGACGCGGAAACGTTCCGCGCCTTCCGCCGGAATTTCATAAGCATGCTTCGTCGTCACGACGCTCGCCAGTTCCCTGTTCTCCATCGGCGCTGAGCGGACGGCCTTCGCCAGCACGCTTCGCTCGTCCGCGTCAATCGTCGAGATGCAGGCGCGCATCGCGCCCCGCTCGCGGATGTGCCGGACGAGCGCGCGCGTGTCTATGTGGTCAATGGCGACGACGTTCCAGCGTTTCAAATAAGCGTCGAGCGTCTCTTCCGAGCGCCAGTTTGAGACGGTGCGGCTCGCCTCGCGCACGACGAAGCCCTCGACCCAAGGGCGCGCCGATTCCCCGTCCGCCTCATTCACGCCGTAGTTGCCGATGAGCGGGTACGTCATGCAGACGATCTGCCCCGCGTATGAAGGGTCGGTCAGCACCTCCTGATAGCCCGACATCGAGGTGTTAAAGACCATCTCGCCGCACGCCTCGCCCTCCGCGCCCCACGCGCGCCCGCGAAAACTGCGCCCGTCTTCGAGCACGAGCAATGCCGCCCTCGTTTCTCTCTTCATCATCTCGTTATCATTAAGCCTGTGTGCGCAGAAATTGTTGCGCCTCGTTGAGCCAGCGTTTTTCGGCGCGGTACTTGTAGGCGGGCGAGGTTTTGACGGCTTCGATGCAGGCTTGCATCCACTCTGCGGCCTCTCGCTTGCGGCCCAGACCGGCGTTGGCGCGGCCCATCAGGTAAAGCCCTTCGGGGTCGGACTGCCGGCGTTCGAGGAAGCGTTCGAGCGCGTCCTGCGCGTCCGCGAACTGGCCCGCGGCGACGTAGGTTGCGCCGATCTCTCGCCAGACTTCGTGCTGCGAGTGCGCGGGGTCGCGCGCGACGACCTCGCCGAAATTTGCAATCGCGTCGGGCAGACGATTCTGCGCGCGCGCGATGCGGCCCAACTGGTAATGCGCGTCCAACTCGTCGGCGTCAATCTCGACGGCGCGCTCGAAACGTGCGCGTGCCTCGTCCAACTCTTTGCGCCCGACGTGAATAAGTCCGAGGTTGTAGTGCGCGGAGGCGTCAGCCGGATTGAGCGTCGAGGCTTCGAGGTTCTGCTTGAACGACGAGCGCGCGCGCTGGTTGCGCATCATCTCGCCGAAGTAACCGCGCATCAGCAGGAAGAGCATGATGAGCAGAAAGGGCGAGGCGAAGACGCGTTCAAAGAGTTGACCGAGGACGGCATAGAGCGGGAGCATGATGAGGCCGCCCGCCAGTACGACGACCAAGGCGCGCGCCCACGTCAGTCGAAACACTTCGCGCACGGCCACCCACACCCAAACGGTGAGGAACGGTAACATGAGCGTCAACGCCAGACTTTCGGCGAACAGAAACGGCTTCACGGCCAGCACTTCGGCGATGTTCGTGCCGTTTCTGCGCGCCATGTCGTCGAGCATGGCGAGCGACTGCTGATAGGTCATCGCCTCCATCCCGCCCACGCGCACAAGAGCGGCGAAGGGCAGCGCCATCAGGCTCGCCATCGCACGCGCGCACAGGATGACGGAGGCCACGGGCGCGTACTCCTGCTGAAGCGCGAGGCCGAAACTCGCCCGCCGCTCCAGCATGTTCGAGACGAAGACGACCACGGGCACGAAGACAATCGCTGTGAAAAGCAGATCGCTCGCCGCCTTCCACGCGACCGAGCCGAAACCGGCGAAGCCGTGATGGACAACCTCTTCCGCGTCGAACAGATAAGGCCAGAACACGTAAAGCAGGTAAGCGCCATACGTCACGAAAGCCAGCAGCGCTGACGCGAGCAGCGGCGCGCGGTCGCGCACCTCCGCCATCGCGCGCGCGGGCGCGTAGAACATCTTGATGAATGGTCGCATCCAGTCGGCCATTAAAAAGCTTTCGGCGGTCGGTAATCAGCTTATCTGTTTGAACCGGACATGACGGCTCAATGTCGGCGATTAAGAACTTCGGCGATGAAGAACTAAGGTCAATCGGCGGATGATGGCCGACCGCCCACCGCTTCTTATTGTTCCGTGTCTTCGTCATCCGCGTCGGGGCGGATGATGATGTCGTGACGTGGAACGCCGGGATACTCGGTCTCGTGGCGGATGACGCCCGCCTGCGGGAGCGGCCAGTAGCGGAAGAGCGCCTTGCCGTAGATGTACTTTTCAGGGACGAGTCCCCAAGCCCGCGAGTCGCTCGAATTATCGCGGTTGTCACCCATCACGAAGTAGTAATGCGGCTTGACGTAAACCGTGCCGCTCAACCCCAACTGCCTCTCGTCCATCTTCATCAAGCCGTAGGGCGCGGCGTTGTGCGTGGGGTCGAGGTACGGCTCGACGAGTTCCCTGCCGTTGATGATGATGTGATTGTCGCGCGCCTGCACGGTCTCGCCGGGCAGACCGATGACGCGTTTGATGTAACTCTTCGACGGGTCGTCGGGGAACCAGAAAACGATGATGTCGCCGCGGTCAACGGGCGGGACGCCGTAGTAGACGAGTTTGTTGACGAAGATGCGTTCGCCGTCGTGCAATCGCGGAAGCATCGAAGTGCCCTCGACCTTGACGGGCTGCACGACGAAGACGACAACGAGCGCGGCGATCATCAGCGCGAAAATCAGGTCGCGCACGAGCAGGCGCGTCTCGGCCCAGAAGTGCTGGCGCGACTCGTCCTGCGGGCGTCGAATCTCGATGTCGCCGTCGTCGTCAACCGCGACATCGCCGAAGACGTGCGACTGCTGCTTGCTCTGACGTTTGAACATAAGCGTCTCTGGCCCGTCCGCCGCACGCCGCTCCTAATCTTTGTGCGCGCCGCGAAAGCTTTCGGATTCCGAGGTTAGCCGCGCGCCGCGCGCTTTGTCAACGCGACAAAAACAGAGGCCGGAGGCGGCCCGACAGTTCTCCTCAACAGACCCCGATCACTGTCCCACGCCGCGTCGCCCCCGTCTTTATCTTCCTTGACAGTCTTGTCGGCGCGTCTCTATTATCGAGACGTAAAGCGTTGCCATCCTTAGACAAACTCATCCCACGGGCAAAGCGGCAGAGCAAACAGCGGAGGCGAAAAGCAGCGTGATTAAACTCGACATCGTCAATCGTGTGGCCGACCGCACGGGCGTTCCGAAAATGAAGGCCGAGCAGGCCGTTGATGCGCTTTTTCACTCGATGAAGGAGGCGCTCGCGCGCGGCGAACGCATCGAACTGCGAGGCTTCGGCGTCTTCGTCGTCAAGCCGCGCAAGCGCGGAGTGGGCCGCAACCCGCGCACCGGCGAAGAGGTCGCCATCCCCTCCGGCAAGACTATCCGTTTCAAGCCCGGCAAAGAACTACAGGCCCACGGCTTCGATGTCGAAGACGACGCGCACGACGAAGAGGGCGGCACGCACGACGAGAACGCTTCGACCCCGGACAGCCACGCCAACCAAGACTCACGTCCGCCCGGCGCGGATTTCTAAAATCTCTGACGTGCGACGAGTGACGTGTGACAGGAGCGAGCTTTCTACTTGTCGCATGTCACTCGTTGCACGTCGTTCGTCGCACGTCACGCCTTCATTATGTCCGAATCAGTCCGAAGTATCCCTGCCTTCAGCGCGCCGGTTGTGACCCGCGCACGCCGCCGCGCCGCCCGTCCGACCGCGCGTGAGTGGATGCGGCATACGACCCTCTTTCTTTTGACGGGGCTGACCGCGACGTGGGCAGGCATCAGCTTTCTCGTCCCCTCCAACGAAGTGCCGGAACCCTCCTTTTCTCCGGCGACCACGCTCGACTACGCGATCTTCGTCCCCATCTACTACTGGCAGTCTGTGCACAACGTCGGCGCTTACGCCTTCGCACACCCCGCGTACATCGTGCAGGGCGCTATCTTCGCCGCCGCGCTGCTCGCCATTCTGCTGGCACACGAAGCCGGTCATTACGTCGCCTGCCGCCGCTACGGGGTTGACGCGACGCTGCCCTTTTTCATCCCTGTGCCGCCGCCCTTCATGTCGGGCACGCTCGGCGCGTTCATCAAAATCAGGTCGCCGCTTCCTTCGCGCCGCGCGCTCTTCGACATCGGAGTCGCAGGCCCGCTCGCAGGGTTCGTCG
>JBAVPI010000587.1:0-4056 GCA_049692915.1 Pyrinomonadaceae bacterium | reverse complement strand
AGGACATGAAGCGCCCGACGATGCCGCCCATGAAGCCGACGGGCAGAAAGACGGCGAGCAGTGAAAGCGTCGTCGCCATGACGGCGAGGCCGATCTCGCGCGTGCCCTCGATGGCCGCCTGAAACGGTGGCATGCCCTTCTCTTCGATGAAGCGGTAAATGTTTTCCAGCACGACGATGGCGTCGTCAATCACGATGCCGACCATCAGCGTCAGGGCGAGCATCGTGATCTGGTTGAGGGTATAGCCCATCGCCGCCATCAGGCCGAAGGTGGCGATGATGGATGTCGGGATGGCGATGGCCGCGATCATCGTCGTGCGGATGTTCCAGAGGAAGATGAAGACGACGATGGCCGCGAGGATGCCGCCCTCGATGAGGTGCGTTTCGATGGACTCGACCGCCGCCTTGATGAAGATGGACTGGTCGCCGACGATCTGCGTGCGGACGCCTTTCGGAAGCGTCGGCTCAAGTTCGGCGAGCCGCGCCTTGATCGCTTCCGCGACCTGCACGGTGTTCTGTCCCGACTGTTTCGAGACGACGAGCGTCACGGCGGGCTGCCCGTTTAAGCGCGCGCTCGTGCGCAGTTCCTCCGTGCCGTCCTCGACGTAGCCGATGTCCGAGAGCTTCACGGCGTAAGCGCCGCGCGTCGAGATAGCCATGTTGTTGAAGTCGGCTGGATTCGTGATGCGGCCCATCGTGCGCACGGTCAATTCACGCGCGCCCTCGTCCACACGACCGCCCGGCACTTCCAGATTCTGCCCCTTCACGGCGGCCACCACGTCCGGCACGGTGATGCCGAAGGCGCGCATCTTGCCGGGGTCAATCTTGACCTGTATCTCGCGCGTCGCGCCGCCGATGATCTGCACGTTGCCGACGCCGTTGATTGATTCGATGCGTTTCTTGATCTGCTTGTCGGCGATGTCCGTCACTTCGCGCAGAGACTTTTGCGCGGAGACGGCGATGCGAAGGACGGGCGCGGCGTCCGTGTCGAGTTTCTGGATGATCGGCGCTTCCGCCGTCTCCGGCAGATCGCCGAGGATGAGGTTGACTTTATCGCGCACCTCCTGCGCGGCCACGTCTGCGTTCTTCTCAAGAATGAACGTGATGAAGACCTGCGAGACGCCTTCGACAGAGGTCGAGCGCAATTCGTCAATGCCGCTAATGGTATTGACGGCGGACTCGATCTTGTCGGTCAGTTCCGTCTCGACTTCGCGCGGGCTGGAGCCGGGATTGACGACCGTGACGGTGATCGTCGGCAAATCAATCTTCGGGAACAGGTCAACGCCGAGCGAGAAGAAAGAGAACGCGCCGACGACCGTCAGAGACAGAATCAGCATCGTCGCGAAGACGGGGCGGCGGACACAAATTTCAGCAAGCTTTTGCATAACTCAATTAACTCATTGAATCATTTATTCATCTGCTCATTGATTCGATGAAGCGACGAATCAATGAAGCAAACGGTCGTTCATTGACGGACAAGCGCGCCGTCGCTCAGTTGCTCGACGTTGCCGGTGGCGACCGTCTCGCCTTCCGCGAGGTTGCCTTTGATCTCGATGAGTTCGCCCTCGGTCTGTCCGAGTTGGACCAGACGTTCCTGCGCCACGCCGTCGCGGATGACATAGACGCGGCTCGTGTTGGCTTCGGTGCGGACGGCGCGCGCGGGGACGAGAATCGCCGGGTCGGATTGCGGCAAAAGGATGCGGACGGTCACGAACTGTCCGGGCTTGAGCACGCCGTCGCCGTTCCCCACCTCGGCCTCGACCGTCAACGTGCGCGAAGTGGCCGTCACGTTCGGCGAGATGCGCGCGACCGTGCCTGCGAAGGAGCGTTCGGGAAAGTCGCTGACGCTGACGGAGACGCTCTGGCCGGGCCGGATGTTCGAGATTGATTGTTCGGGAATGTCTATGCGGACGCGCATCGGGTTGGTGCGAACGATGGTCGCCACCTTCGTGCTCGTCGAGACGTATTCGCCAACGTCAGCCGTGCGCTCCGAGACGAAGCCGCTGATGGGCGCGTAAACGACCGCATCGCGCACCCCTTTCTGCGCCTGCGAGACGGCGACGGCGGAAGTCTGCGACGCGGCGCGCGCCGTGTTGATGGCCGCGTAGTTCTGCTGCGCCGCCGTCAACTGCGCTTCGTATTGCTGGCGGAGTTGGTCGCGCTGCGCCTTCTGCTGGTCGTATGAAGAACGCGACACGTCGCCCGATTCGATGAGCGTCTCGAAGCGGCGCAACTGTTTCTCGGCGAGGTCGAGCGCGGCTTTCGCGGCCCCGACTTCGGCGACGCGCGTCGGGTCGAAACGCTGTCCGGTACGCAGGCCGATGCGCGCTTCGGCCTGACGGATGGCGGCCTGCGACTGTTCGAGTTGCGACTGCGCCTGCTCGACACGCAGACGCGCGTCGGCATCGTCGAGCCGGACGATGACCTGCCCCTTTTGCACGTAGCTGCCGAGGTCAACGCCGACGGACGTGACGCGCCCGCCGACCGTGGGAGCAACGTCCGTCTGCTCGTCGGCGGCGAGGCTGCCCGTCGCCTCGATAAAACGCGGCAGGCTGCGGACGATGGCCGGAGCGACCGTTACGTCAACGGCGGGAGCGGGCGTCGGGGCGTTTGCGGCAGCGCCCTCCTTTTTGTTCGTCTGTGCGCGCGAGCCGCCACAGGAGACCAACGCCGTGCCCGAAAGGACGGTGGCGATGACGAATACGATGATCTTTATCTTGTCACGGGAGAACATAGTCTTAATCTCTGTCTGACCTCTTCTTTTTAGCCGGGGCTTTTTTTGTCTGCCGCGCGTGGCCTCGAACGCCGTTGCGGCTTGGCCGCGCGCTCTTCGGCGGCGACTCTCGTTCGGTGGCAATGCCGTTCAGTAAAATATCCGTGAAGGCGCGCGCCGCATCTTCATTCGGGATGTCGAGAATGCGTCGCGTCTTGTCCTTGTCCCACAAAATATTATTGAGCGAATGGTGGATGACGACGCTCGTGAAAGCTCGCACGGCGACGCGCGGGTCGAGTTTGCGGAACGCGCCGTCGCGCTGGCGCTCGCGGACGTAGTTGCCCAAAAATTCGTACATCACGCGCACGTTTCTGTCCCAAAACATCTGCGCGAGCTGGTGGCCTTCGAGCGCGGAGTAGAGCAGGAGTCGCAGGAATTGCGGGTCTTGCTCGTGGTGGCGCATCATTTCCAGCGCGACTCCCTCGAAGACGGCGCGGTCGTCTTTTTTCTTAATCGCATCGGCGACGGAACATTGAATCGCCTCGACCGCAGGGCCGCCCGGCACTGTGAAAGTGCCGATGCAGGCCTTGTGGTCGATGATGGCGCTGTAGAGTTCGTCCTTCGTCGCGAAGTGGCGGAAGATGATGGCTTCCGAGACGCCCGCCGCCTGTGCGATCTCTTTGGTGGTAGTGCCGCGAAAGCCGCGCGCGGAAAACAGGCGCATCGCGATTTCGACGATCTGCTGACGGC
The DNA here is from genome assembly GCA_049692915.1 of Pyrinomonadaceae bacterium. GTDB lineage: Bacteria > Acidobacteriota > Blastocatellia > Pyrinomonadales > Pyrinomonadaceae > JAIVJG01. The sequence goes on along the minus strand of JBAVPI010000587.1, from coordinate 594 downwards.
GCTCGCCCCCGGCCATGCGTCCGCTGCCGCTCACGGCGACGGGGGGGGAAGGGGTCTCAACCGGGTGCGGGGTGGCGTACTGTTTGGTCATCTTGCTCCGGGCAGTTCTCTATCTATCGCTGAAAGATTAAAAGTAAGTACTTACTTACATCAATACGCATTTACTGTCAAGCGGGGTTCAACGGAAATTTCCGGCCTCTTGTTCGACGTGCCTGAGCCTTCCATACGGGGCGGAAATTTTGTCGAAAGCGAGGGGCGCGGCGCGCAAGTCGGCGCTCAAAATTTCGTGGCGGCGTGGCGGCGTGTGAAAGTTTGTGGCTGTATTGTTCCCGACCTTGTGCTAAAGTGGCGCGTACCTTTTCACAACAAAACAAAAGGCTTAACCTGACGAGGGCGGATGCGTGTTGGCGCGGCTCTGGCGGGCTTTCCTTTTGGCATGAGCGGGGAGGGCTAACCGGCACGACTTTTGCACATTCGCCGCCGGTAAAGCGATTGAACGCAAGCGAAATCTCGCACGCTTTTTCGAGTTTAGACGGAGTAATTCACCATTGAAGGAGAGTAAGAGCAATGTCACAGAATAAAACAGATCATGAG
>JBAVPI010000586.1:0-1794 GCA_049692915.1 Pyrinomonadaceae bacterium | reverse complement strand
TTGAGACGGCCCGCTGCACGCGCCGGGTGCCGCTCCGCCACAGGCGTCGCCCCGCGTCCCTCACCGCTTCGGCGCTCAACTCGACCACTTGGAGGTTCTCCGTCTTTCATTGGATTACATCAACGCTGTTGGACTTATCAACTATTTCTTCTTGACGTATTTTGCCACACCACTGATTTGATCTATTTTATGCTCTAATTCTCTCAGAGCATCCGGCCCACCGAAATAGTTATAGACGCTTTTTGTTTTCTTGCCGATAGTGATTGAAGTTTGCGTGGCCGGTAAATCCGTGACCTGTGTTTCAGTACCATCAGCATTTTTGCGGGAAAGATATTCCTTCTCCATTGAGAAGTAATCTGCTTTGTAGAACTCTTCGACAAGTTCGCGCACATTCTCTCGCGAAATCTTATAACTGCGCTTTCCTGTCTCCTTAACGAATTTTTTGCCGTCGTAATCAACCACACCATCACCATGAATCGTGATCGAATACACTGGACAAGCTCCAAAGCACTCGGTTCTTTCCAGCTTAATAATGACGCCTTTCAACTCGTCGTCGCCGAGTTGCGTAGGATTATGTTGAGACTGACGTGCCTCAGCATTTAATGTTAAAAAAGTTATCAAGGCATAAAGGAGAAACGATTTAATTTTCATGAAACAACCTTTCGCTTATCTCGATAAACCTCAAATTTAACCGAACACACGCGGCACGCGCTGTCGCCAGTTCTTCGGCAGCAGCAGTTCCATCGCGTCGTCCACGGTGACGATGCCCGCGATGTCTCCCACGTCGTCAACGACGGGCAGCGCGAGCAGGTTGTATTCGGCGATGCGCCCGGCCACTTCGCGCGCGGAATCTTTCGGGTGCGCGAACTGGAACTCGTCGCGCATCACGTCCGAGAGCGGCGCGGCGGGGTCTGCGAGAATCAGACTGCGGAGTGCGATGACGCCGGAGAGCTTCCAAGATTTTTCCTCTTCGACGACGTAGAGGTAATAGATCATGTTCGGCGTCTCGGCCATCTCGCGCAGGCGTGCGAGCGCGCCGCCGACGGTCAGGTCTTTCGGGAGCGTGACGAACTCGGTCGTCATCAAACCGCCCGCCTCGTCGTCGGCGTAAGGCAGCAGTTCCGCTACGTCCGCTTTCTCCTCGCCCTCCATGCGGTGAAAGAGGTCTTCGGCCTTCGCTTCCGGCAAGTCGCCGAGCAGGTCTGCGGCCTCGTCGGGCGACATCCATTCGAGGATGTCGGCGGCGCGCTCCTCGTCCATCCCGTCAATGATGCGCACCTGATCGTCGGCGTCCATCTCTTCCAGCGTCTCGGCGGCGGTCTCGTCGTCGAGCGATTCGATGACCTCCGCCCCCTGATGATACGAGAGCGCCTCGGCGAGACGCGCGATCTCGACGGGATGGAGGCGCGTCAGTTTTTTCTGCGACGACTTGAGATGAATGCCCGCCGCGTCCGTCGCCAGATAACCCACGTCGGCCCAATCTATGACCTCGACGGGGCGCGGCGATTTCGTCAGTCCGGCGGGCGCGAGCCTGCGCCACAATCCCTGCAAACTAACGTCCGCGCCCGTCACTCTCCACTCGCCCGCGACCTCGATCAGTTGCACGTCGTTGACGCGCACGACGCGCTTGCCGTCCACGTCTATCAACTGCTTGTCGAGCACATCGCGCGCGAGCAGGACTTCGCCGTCGCGCCGCTTGAAGGGGCGGCGGTCGAGAATGTCTGAGTTGAGCTTGACGCCGCGCTCGTCGAAACTGCTGATGCGCGTGCGCAGCAACAGGAAGTCGCGGCGGCG
>JBAVPI010000585.1:0-3698 GCA_049692915.1 Pyrinomonadaceae bacterium | reverse complement strand
CGGCGCGCCTGCTCATACTCTTCGCACTCTTCGCCGCACTTCGCGCCGCCGAAGATGGTCACAATTCTTCTTTCCGCACTCATGACAAAAGCCCTCAGCGATCAGCCTGACCCCTTTCGATTCCTTCCATCCCGCACCGCCTCTAAGACGAACGCGGCGACACCACATCGCGTCTCTCGCGCGCACCTCACCGGCTCAGCTTACGGCCTGAGCCTGTATAACATGCGCGGGAAAGGAATGGTTTCGCGCACGTGCTCCGTGCCGCACATCCATGCCGTGCAACGCTCGATGCCCATGCCGAAGCCCGCGTGCGGCACGCTGCCGTAGCGCCGCAGATCGAGATACCACTCGAAGGCTTCGCGCGGCAGTTCGTGCGCGGTGATCTGTTCTTCCAGATATTGAAGCGACGTGGCGCGCTCGCCCCCGCCGATGATTTCGCCGTACCCTTCCGGCGCGAGCACGTCAACGCCGAGCGCGAGTTCCGGTCTTTCGGCGTCTCGCGCCATGTAGAAAGCCTTCACCGCACCGGGGTAGCGATGCACCATGACGGGCTTGTCGAAGTGAGATGAGATGTACGTTTCGTCCGGCGCGCCGAAATCGCCGCCCCATTCAAAGCGCGTCTCGACCTCGCCGCGCTCGTGCCCCTCTTGCAGCATGCGCACAGCCTCGTCGTAATGAAGACGCGGGAACGGCGGCACAATGCCTTCGAGCTTCGCCGTATCGCGCTCCAAAACTTTCAACTCCTCGCCTCGCTCTTCGAGCACGCGCGAGGCGATGTAAGAGAGAAACCTCTCACACAAATTCAACACGTCGTCGAGCGTGGCGAAGGCCATCTCCGGCTCGACCATCCAGAATTCCGTTAAATGTCGCCGCGTCTTGGAACGCTCGGCGCGAAAGGTCGGGCCGAAACAATAAGCCTTGCCGAAGGCCGCCGCCGTCGCTTCGTTATAAAGCTGGCCGGACTGGGTCAGGTAGGCTTTGTCGTCTCCAAAGTAGTCAACCTCGAAAAGCGTCGTCGTGCCCTCGCACGCGGCGGGCGTGAGAATGGGCGAGTCCGCGAGCGTAAAGCCGTCGTTGTCCAAAAAGTCGCGGACGGCGCGCACGACCGTGTGGCGGACTTTGAGAATCGCGTGCTGGCGTCTGGAACGCAGCCAGAGATGACGGTGATCCATCAAGAACTCCGTCCCGTGCTCCTTCGGCGTGATCGGATAACCCTCTACGTTTTGCAACACGTCTGCGTCCGTCACGTCTATTTCATAGCCGCCCGGAGCACGCTCGTCCGCGCGCACGCTGCCGCGAATAATGAGCGACGACTCCTGACCCAGACCCTTCAGGGCGTCCCACAGTTCCGGCGTCACGCCCTTCTTCAACACCACGCATTGGACGACGCCCGTCCCGTCGCGCAACTGCGGAAACAGGAGTTTGCCGCTCGAACGCATGTTGTAAAGCCAGCCGCGTAGCTCTACTTCCTGACCGGCGTGCCCTGAGAGTTGATTGATGTAAACTTGCTGCATGCTTGGTTTTTAATTCGACTCGGCCCGTGGGCAAGGTGCTTTAATCTTCCCCTTACCGGAGCGTTGGTCAAAGTCTTTCTTTATTTTTTCACTAACGGATTTTCAATTTTTCACTAAAGGAATTTGCAAACTCGATGACTTTCGATTTAACGTGCGCGGTCAATCGCTCGCTTCACGATTCTTCACCGATGCGCGCGCCGATGATGGCCTGCAACACCGGAAAGCGGTTGAGCCACAACGCGGCCTGCACCACGATGCGCAGGGTCGGGTTGATGAATTGCGCGTAAACTTCACCGCGCCCCGCCACGCCGCTTTGATACGAAAACGTGCCGACGGCTTTGAGACATCTCTGCACGGCCATCAAACGAAACTCACGCGCGAAATCATCAGGGTCTAACGCCTCAAGCCCGTGCGCGCGTCGCTCTTCGAGAAAGTAAAGCCGTCGCTCTCGTATCTCGGCCATCGAGGGCAGAGCGGTCTGGCGGTCGAGCAACAGCGAGACGAGATCGTAGCTGGCAGGCCCCATCCGCGCGTCCTGATAATCAACGATTCGCAGCTTGCCTTTAGCGTCAACCATCAAATTCGACGAATGGTAATCACGATGACAGAGCACGCGCGGGCGTGTTGCGAGTTCGGCGGCGATGTCGTTCAACTCCGCGCGCAAGGCCATCTCGTCGCTATGTTTTAACTTTTCCCCGCGCAGGCTCTTGAAATAGTGTTCGAGAAAATATTCGAGTTCCCATGAAAGCTTGGCCTCGTCGAAGGCCAGACGGCTGGCGATGGAGTTACGTTCCGAGGCCAAATTCGTGGCCGACTGAATCTCCGCGATGAGACTGATGGCGCGCTCCGTGTAAGTCTCTTTCTCATCTTCCGAAGCCGTCTCATAAAAGCGGCGCAACTGCCTGTCGCCTAAATCTTCCTGCACGATGATGCCGTCCGTGGCATCCACGTCGAGGATGGCAGGCACGGGCAGTTTCGCCTCTGTGAACAATCGCGTCACGTCCAGAAACGGGTGTATGTCCGGGTCGAACGGCTCAGGATAGACGGCGGCGATGGCGGTCGTGCGCTTCCACGGGACGCGAAAATACTCTCGCGTGGAGGCATCGGGCGTGAGCGGCACAACGCGCAAAGGCTTCTGACCGGCGCGCGTCACGTAAGCCTCAATCCTCTCCTGAGCAGCAGCCCCGAAAGCATTGGATGTGATTTGAGAAGGATGGCGCATTCGGCAATACTTAAAGAACAGAGAATCGCGCTCGTGCCGTCAATTCCGGGGTCGAGTTGAAACCTCGACTCTCGCCGCTGTAGTAGTGTTTGGAGCGCGCACCGGATTGTATCATCGCGGCAGTGGCGCGACAAAATTTGCCCCGCGCACCTCGCCCGTCAAGCCCTTCGACGGTCTTTCACCGTCCCGCACAAGCTCCGCACGCACGACCGCCGCGTCCTCTATCGTCTCGCCGCTCGGAATGACGACCCCCGCACCGAGAATCGCACGATGGACGCGCGCGCCCGCCTCGATTTTGACTCGCTCCCACAGCACGGAGTCACGCACGTCCGCCCCCGCCTCGATCAAAGACCCTGCGCCCGGCTCGACATCCCGGCCTTCCCTTTTCATCAACGCCAGACTCGTATCGAGGTATCGCTTGACGGTGGACAGTTCATACCACGCGCCCTCCGCGACATGCGCCGCAATCCTCTCGCCGCGTGCGATGGCCTGCGGATATACGTCCGTCGTCGTATGCGAAAAGATGCCGCGCGGGATGTAAGAGAAAATTCTCGGCTCAACAATCTGAATGCCGGTAAACATCAAAGGCACATGCTCGTCGTTCGAGGCATTATCATTATGGTCATTCCGGCGGTCATTTAGAGAATAGGGCAAGCCATCACCCCTGACGTTATCAGACGCACTTGGCGGCGGTGCCGGGCCGAATTTGAGCACGAGGCCGTCGCGCGTCTCAACCGTACTGTATTTCTCGCGCGCGTGATTGCGACGCAGCACGAGCGTCACGAGCGCTTCTGTGCGACGGTGCGTCTCCAGAGCTTTGGCGAGATCAATGTCTGTGGCGAGTTTACCGTTGATGACGATGAAGGTGTCGCCGTCGAGGAGCGCGCGTGCATTGTCGAGCGCGCCGCTTGTTCCGAGTATCGTCGGCTCTTCGACGTAATGCAGTCGCACACCGAAGCGGC
>JBAVPI010000584.1:0-3586 GCA_049692915.1 Pyrinomonadaceae bacterium | reverse complement strand
ATCTGGTACTGCCGCGTCGTCAGCTTGCCGCGCCGCGCCGTCGCGCTCCATGAGACGTGCCGCAGTTCGTCGCCGGTCACGTAGTCGCGCATGGACTCGAACTCGCGCCCCTCGCCGCGCCAGACCGAGCGGCGGTGCGCCGCGACCAGAGAGCGTGCGCCGAGTGCCTTCAACTCCGCCTCGCGTGCACGACGGATGTTCGGATAAACCTTGACCGACAATGCTTCGCCCACGCGCGCCTCGCACCACACGAGGCCGAAACGCGAGACATAACGCACAGCCGTCAAACCAAAATCGAAACGCCCGCGACGCGGCGGCTTGAGCGCGTAGGCGAGCGTCGCCGACGCTTGCGCGGGGACTCTCATGTGCCCCTCGCGTCGCTCCGAGAGAATCATCTCAGGCGGATACTCGTCCTTGATGCGCAGGCTGTAAGAGCGCGCGGTGTGGTTGAAGACGTGCACGCGCACCGTCGTCTCCGCGCCGATGTGGAAGCGCCCCTCCAACTCACGCACGATTTTAAGTCCCGGCGGCATACGGCTCGCGCGGCTGTCCACGAACGCGGCGACGAGCAGCGTAACGTCGAAGACGAGCGCCATCCAGCGCCACGCCGGTCGCCCCCAAGACAGGGAGAGCGGCACGAAGCCGAGCGTCAGCAGCGCATAGAAAAGTTTGGTGAAGACGAATCGCATTTCGTCAGAGAGAAAACTTCGTCAGCTTCAACTTCATGAAGCAGCCACGCTCCGGTGATGCGGCGCAGCTAAGAATCTTCAGTCGCTCGCGCGGACGACCGTCATGGTGGCGAGCATCGTCGCAACGAGTTTCTCCGACGCCGCGCCCGTGCGCGAGAAGGCGTCGCCCGCGCAGACCGTAATGTTGCGGCCCGCACGCACGACGCGCGCACGCGCGACGATCAATTCACCCTTCGCGGGCGAGACGAGATTGATCTTGAATTCGATGGACAGGACTTCCGATCCCGGCGGCGTGAGAGTCATGGCCGCGTAGCCGCAGGCCGAGTCAACAATCGCCGTCACGGCCCCCGCGTGCAGGTAGCCGTGCTGCTGCGTCAGGTCTTCGCGGAACGGCAACACGATCTCCACTTCGCCCGCCGCGACGCTTGTCAACGTCGCACCCAGGGTCGCCATCAAACGCTGCCGCGCAAAGCTCGCGCGCACGCGCCCCTCGAAATCCGCATCCGTGACATCAAAATCAGGCATCTATGTTTCGCCGCCTTTCCCTCTCGCCCCACCTTAGCGCGGCACAGGCACTGTGCTCAGGATGTCCGTGATGACGCTGTCGGTCGTCGCGCCGTCGAGTTCGGCTTCGGCGCGCAGAGAGATGCGGTGGCGAAGGCAGGAGCGCGCGATGTCGCGCACGTCGTCGGGCGTGGTGAAGTCGCGACCGCGCATCGCCGCGAGCGCCTTCGAGCATAACAGCAGCGCCACGCTCGCGCGCGGGCTGGCCCCGTAAGCGACCGACGGATGCTCGCGCGTGCGACGGACGATCTCCACGAGATACCCGCGCACGCCCGGCTCCACGCGCGTGGCCTGCACTTCGGCACGGCAGTGTGCGACCGCATCAGCCGCAAGCGGTCGAATGTCCACCGCCCCCAAACGACGTGCGTTGAAGCCCTCGTCCCAGTTTGAAACGACGCGCAACTCTTCGTCAGCCGACGGATAGTTGATGACGATTTTGAGCAGGAAGCGGTCGAGTTGCGCTTCGGGCTGCGGGTACGTGCCCTCGTACTCGATGGGGTTCTCGGTGGCGAAGACCGTGAAGAGCGGCGAGAGCGGGTGCAGTTCGCCGTCAATCGTCACCTGCCGCTCCTCCATCGCTTCGAGAAGCGCGGCCTGCGTCTTTGGCGGCGTGCGATTGATCTCGTCGGCCAAAAGAATGTCCGTGAAGACGGGGCCGCGCCGCAGTGAGAAGTTCGAGGTGGCGACGTTGAAAACGTTCGTCCCCGTGATGTCGGAAGGCATCAGGTCGGGCGTGAACTGGATGCGGCTGAAGTCCGCGCCGATGATGCGCGCCAGCGTCTTGACGAGCAAAGTCTTCGCCGTGCCCGGCACGCCCTCGACGAGCGCGTGCCCTTCGGCAAAGAGCGCGACGAGGACTTGTTCGATCACCTCGTCCTGCCCGACGATTGTTTTGTGCAACTCCGTCAGAATGTGCTCGACGGTTGAGGGAACGTGTTGAAGCATAGAGAAGAAGTGACGTATGACAGGTGGCGTATTAATTGCTTTTCAGCATGACGACGCCGCTTGTTCTATCGCCTTCCATTCAAGTGAGAAGTCGTAGAGCGAAGGATTTTAAGCTGCGGACAGCAAAGCTTTTTCGGCGGCCTGCGGCAACTCAATGGGGATAAAATATTCCTGCGGGTAGAGGTAGTCCTCACCCGACTCGTCAATGACGCGGATGTAACCGTCTTTGACGGCGGCTTCATCCCGAAGGATTTGATAGACCTTTCGCGGCTCCAAATCTTCGCAGTTTTCGTTTCTGATGCAGATGACGAATCGCGCATCTGTTTTTCGATGCTTCATAGCATTAATCCAAGAATCGTTTTATCTTGATCTTCCTTTTGCCTATCCCATGCGCCTCATACCAATGTAATTCAACTGTGCATATCCTACCATTTCGGAGGCGGACGGTGGCAACGCCTTTCAGTTTCCGCCAACGTCCCGCACCAAACTGCTCGCGCAAACGCGCCACCTCGCGAATCAAATTGCCGGCAGCGATAATTTCCACATTATTGATTTCACCGATCAATTCAAAGTACATAGCTCGGTCTTGCGCCATCAGAGACCGGACGGGCGATAGAAGATTTGGCAATTCCGTTCTAATTTATATGTTAGATCATTTCCCTCAACGCGTCTCCGCCTGCCGGATTTCGCGCGAGCGCATGCGGATGCCGAGGTCGCGTTCGATGTCTCGAAGTTGTTTGACGAGGGCGAGGGCTTTGCGCGCGGAGGTGTGAGCACCGGCGGTCGCGTCCTCGCAATCGCGCATCAGCGTTTCGATCTCGCGCGCGTCTTTACCGGAACGCGCGGCGACGCGTGCGGCGATCTCTTTGTAAGGCGCGCCCGCGGAAGTGCCGCCGTAGCGTGCCAGTGCGCGGCGCGTGCGGCCATACACATTTTCGATGGCGAGGTCGTAGGCGCGTGCGCGTCCCTGTAGCTCGGCCATCGAAGCGACGAACTCAAGTTTCGAGCGGCGGTCAACATGCGGCGCGGGCAAAGGTCGCGCGAACCTGCGCCCGCGCGTCCAGAGCACGGCGAGGACGATGAGCGCCACCTGCGCGAACATCCACAGAATGGGCGTGCCGGAGAAGTATGCGAACAGATGTTGTTCGGTCGCGCCGTAACCCTGATGATATTCGTCGAAGGCGATTGTGCCACCAACGGTGGCGACGATGTTGGTCGCGAGAATCAAATTGTCGGCGAGGTTGATGCCGCCGTTCGAGACGATGTAGGGGTCGCTTAAAATCACGATGCGCCCGCGTCCGTAAACGTAGTCAACGAGCAGAGAGCCTTCGCCCTCGCGCCCATCGGCGAGGTGACGCACCGGCGCGGACGAGCCGACGGGTGCGGGT
>JBAVPI010000583.1:0-10389 GCA_049692915.1 Pyrinomonadaceae bacterium | reverse complement strand
GCCCATGCCCGGCTGCTCGGTTTCCGTCGTGGGCACTTCCCTATCAATCTCTTCCTGCGTCGTGCCCGGCGTCAGAAAACTGATGTGATCCTCTTCGACGCCGATTGCACGCACGCGTTCTGCGGCTTGCTCCGCGTCGCCTCGCGAACTGAAAATACCGGCCACTGTGTTCATTATGATTTTAATTGGAACGCTCGCCCTCGACGCGTGGCGTTCCGGTCGCCTTTCTCGACCGTCCCGAATAATCCAAGCCGTTGCCTCAAGTCTTTAACTTTACGGCAGATTTTATCACGAACCCTGTCAAGTCAACCCCGACTTTAACGTCAATCACTTAACTCGCGCGGCAATCGCTGAAACGGCTTTCCCATACACTGAGATTAATCTTATTGAGAGCGCCGCCCGTGCGTGTTAAAGTGTGTATGTCTTATTCACTTGATCGCACGGAGTTGAGCATGATCGAGGTCATCGAAAAACACTGGCCGATGTCGGTCGGAGACGGCAAAGCGACGCGCAAGAAAAAGCCTCGCATCCTTGCCATCACGACGGACTGCTGCACGGGTTGCGCCGGTTCGCCCGCATGCATCGAGTATTGCCCCATCGAAAGCTGCATGTTCTGGATTCCCGACGAAGACCACCCGCCATTCGGTCGCATCGAAGTTGACCCTTACCTCTGCATCGGCTGCCAGAAGTGCATCAGCAAAGGCCCGGAGGGTGCTTTCCTCGATGGTTGCCCGTGGGACGCCATCGAGATGGTTCCGACCGAGGATTGGGAAGCCGCACACGGTATTGCTCTGCCCGACCTGCCGCCCCCGCCGCCGCGTTAACCTTTCAACGATTCATTGCCGGGCGGCGCTTGATGGCTTCCGCCGTCCGCGCCGCTTGCTGTTTCACTTCATCCGTCATCCCATCCACACCCCGCGCGTAATTTTCGACCTCCGGTAAATCTTCCGGCTCGCCGAAGTAAGACAAACCGATGAGAGCGTCGCGCACCTGCGCCGGGTCATTCGGGACGAGTTGAACCAACTCCTGTCCTTTGACGATGTGGTCGCCTTCTTTCGCGAAAGCCTTCTTAATCCTGCCGGGGACGGGCGAGCGAAGTTCGTAGAGTTCGCCCCCCTCCATGCGCAATCTGGCGAGCATTGCTTCTCGACGCACCGATGCTCCCCCACTCAATACAGAAACTGCCGTTCCTTCGACGGGCGCTTCAATCGTGTAGGGCCGCAGCATCGCCAGCAACTGCGTGCGACACTGCGCATCGTTAAAACCGACGAGCGAGCGAGCCGCATTCCAACGCACGACCGGCTCGGAATCATTCAAGAGCCGCACAAGCGATTCGTGGAAGCCCTCCCCGCCCCTATCCCCGCCCATCACCCACGCGACCGTCTGGCGCACATCAGTCACCGGATGCGCCGACAGTGCAACGAGGCCGGGATAGAACTGCCTGACGTTTTTATCTCTCTGCTCAATCCGCCTCTCGACCTCTGCGAGCGCGTGCTGAATATGGCGCGGCTTTTCGTCTTTAAGATATTGCGCGACCTGTTCGTCGCTGAGAGTCCGCCCGAACCAAGTCGTATACCACGCGGCGAACGGCACAACCACGAGAAGAAGCGCGACGATCAGCAGCGGCCAAGGGGTCGGCCTCTTTCCCTTCGCCGTGCTGCCCTCGCCCTTCCGACGAACGGGTTCGTCGCCGTTGTTGACAGGCGTCTGCGCTTCACTCGACATAATCATCGCGGGGGATAGAGACGATACAGCATGACGTAAACGATTACGCCGGTCACTGAGACGTACAGCCAGAGCGGGAAAGTCCAGCGCGCAAGTCGCCTGTGTTGCGCGAACTCGCCGCGCAGCGCGCGTCTGAAAGTCAAGAGTATGAGCGGAACGATGACGACGGCAAGGATGACGTGTGTGATGAGAATCGTAAAATAAAGCGGGCGCACGAATCCCTGACCGGCAAAACGTATCGAGCCGTAGTTGTAGTGATAGACGACGTAGGAGACGAGGAAGAGGCTGGAGACGACGAACGCCGCCGTCATACAGGCGCGGTGCGCGAGCACTCGCCGGCGTGAGATGAAATAAAAACCTGACAGCAACAGGAGACAACTGACGGCGTTCAGGAACGCATTCAAGTGCGGCAGGACGGAATCATTCATAAAACCTGACCGGCTTAACTTGCGCCCTCGTCCCGCCCCGCATCTCTCTCCACGACTTCGCGGCCCTTCAACGTCAGCGCGTAAAAATCATTGCCCCGCTCTTCGAGAAGTTTCGCTTCGACGAGTCGTTCCACCGAGAAGAAAACTTCGCGGCGCGCGTCCGGGTCATTGCCGCCGGCCTCGAACAACTCATGCAGGTCGAGCGTCTCTTTACCCATCACGTCGAACATCCGCAGCACGCGAAGCGTCAATTCGTCGAACTCCGCCACAACCTTTTTATCCCTGTCCATTCGGGCTGTCGCCCCTGTCAACGATAAGCTTCGGCCACCGCCGCCGTGTCTTCGTAACAACGGAAACTCGTAATCAAACCGTCCTTCAGGATGTAGATCATCGCCCAATCGTTATCGAAAATTTTGCCCGTGGCGCGAACGCGCCCGCGCTCGCTGCCCGTGACGATAACCTTATCGCCGCTCGTGATGAACTCAAGCGGCTCGAATTTCTCAAACTCGACGTTCGAGCCAAGCTGCGTCAAAAACTCGACGACGCCTTCGTGCCCGACTCGATCACCGTAATACGAAACACTCGAAGGCCCAAGGATCGTCCATTTAACATCGTCCGCAATCAAGCCCAACATGGCGGGCACATCGCCGCTGCCAAACGCCTCAAAAAGTTTCCGCACTACTTCTGTATTCTCTTGCTCGCTCATGCATCACCTTTCTTCGGCGGGTGCGGGGCTTTGGCGGGAGCAGCCTTCCGCTCGCTAATCTCTTCATAGCCGCAACGCTCGCACTGCCAGATAGGATAAACCGCCGAAGGGTCTGCCGTGCTCTGATAAACGGCGCGGTCTGACGGAATGATTTTGCCGCCACACTTCGGGCAGGCGCGACCACGAATGGTCTGCTTTTCGATGTCCACCGCAGGCTGGATTTCTTCAGGCATGGTTTTTATCCCCGCAGCATTTAGAACCCGTCCTGATCGTCAAACTCATCCTTGTCTCCCTTGGCGCTCTTGAACGCAATCGCGAAGACGCCGCAGAAGATGGCGACGGGAGGCAGGAGCAGGACGATAATCCCAGAATTCATCGCGCGGGCCGTCTGTTCCCCGCCCTTCTCTAGTGCCGCGCGGCAGAGCGCGCATTGCGCCGTCGCATCCGTCGGGCAGAACAGGAGAAAGATGAAGGCTGCGGCTGCCGCCAACAAGAGAAGTGCCGGTCTATGTTTATGCGTCAACATCATTTCCTCCTCAGGGAGTCGTCTCCGTCGCGGCTTCGACGGGTGCGGCAACGGTGTGCGGACTCCGCAGGTTGTGCGAGCGAAGGCTGTCGGGGAAGAAAATGAAGAGCAGGCAGATGCAGATGACGAGCGCCGGGACGAGCGAAAGCACGAGGCTCATCCGCTCGAAGCGCAGGTGCATGAAGTAGCCGATGATGAGCGCCGCTTTGACGAGCGAGAGGACGACCAAAATCGTCAGCATCAAGAAGATGCGCAGTTGAATATAGCCGAGTACGACCTCGACGAACGTCAGTAACAGAAGTGCACCGAGCACTTTCAGGAAAAGTCCCGTGCTGCCCTCGAAGTGGACATTTTCGGCGGCGCGGGCCGGGGCCAACTCTTCGCCGATGACAAAGGGGTTCTTCAGCACTCCGCGCTCGCGGAGCGTCATGGCCGGGATGGCGATAAAAGTGAGCGCGAGCAGCAGACAGACGGCTGTGAAGAAGAGACTGTCAATGGTCAGAAAATTTCCCGACGAGGCGACGTTCTTTCCGGCCAGCATGAGGAACATAACCGCTATCAGGGCACAGATGCCCATCAGGATCATGTCCGACTTTTTAGCCAAGCCCCGCACAGATTCAAAGGCCATTTCCTTCTCTCCTCCGCCGAAAAGTTTAGCCGTGCTTTGGTAGTTCGACCGACAGCAAATAGATCATCGGGAAGACGAACATCCAGACCAGATCAACGAAGTGCCAGTAGAGGCCGCTGATTTCCACATCCTCGTGCTTCGTTTTGCTAATCCTCAAGGCGATCACGCCCAGATAGATAACGCCCGTGAAGACGTGGAACATGTGGAGTCCGGTGATGGCGAAAAAACTCGCGCCGAAAAGCGGCGGTGCTTGCGGCCAGTTCCGTGCCATCTCTTCGGCCAGCTTGAAGGGGCGCAGGCCCTCGTCTATGAGGTGCTTCCACTCGATTAAGTGGAGCACCAGAAAAGCGAGGCCGCCGAGGATAGTTCCGCCGATCCAGCGACGCGCCGATTTCAGATTTTTGTGCGCCGAAGCCCGGACGGCCATCACCATCGTGAAACTCGAAGCCAGCAGACAGAGCGTCATCACGGTCGAGAAGATGATGCTTGGGTAGAACGGAAAAGGAGTCGGCCACTGGTCGCTCGACGCGCGCACGTAAGAATAACCGATGAGCAATGCGGAGAAAGTCATCGCGTCAGAGACGATGAACAACCACATGCCGAGTTTGCGATGTCCGACGTGATACGGGAGCGAGCCGCCGTCCCAATCAGTCGCCCCGATCTGTCCCAAACTTGCTTCGGTGCTCAAGCCTCACCTCCAGATGAATAGGAGCAGGAAGAGAAAGACCCACAGTCCGTCCATGAAGTGCCAGTACAGCGCCACCATCTCAGTCAGGGTGCGCCGTTTGACGTTCGTCCCAGCTGACGATGCGCGCCGTTTCCGCCAGACGAAAAACATCAGATAGCTCAACGCCAGAATGCCGCCGAACAGGTGGACGGCGTGCAGCCCTGTCAGCACGTAGAAGAAAGAACTGTGCGGATTTGAAGCGATATACAGGCCGCGTGCGACGAACTGCCGCCACGCCATCAACTGCGAAGCGAGAAAGCCGAAACCCAGCAGGAGCGTGACGAATAACCATCTCCTGTATGACTCCTCCGCTCCCTTGTTCAGCGTCTTACGCGCGAGGCGCATCGTCACGCTGCTGGCTAGTATCAGCACCGTGCTCAACCAAACGAATGAGGGCACTGGAATCGCCTTCCAATCCGTCGAGCCGGGCAGCCCTGCGCGTATGACGTAGGCACTCGCGAGCGCCGTGAACATCATCAGGATCGAGGCCATGCCCGCCAGCACGCCGATGCGATAGCGTTCCGGCATCCAGCCATCACCGCGACCTCCCGGCCCGCTTCCGCCGGGGCCGCCGCCGTTGTTCGGCCCGCCGGGGCCGCGACCGCCTTTACCGTTACGCGTCCGCGCGCCCTCAAGAGAGATGCCACGTTTGGGACGCGTGATCGTTTCGCTGTTACTTGTGACCGTTACTGCCATTGCCACCACTACCTTGTCTGCCGTCATGGCCGGAGCCGACGATGTTCGCGCTCGTTTCGTCCGGCGTCGTCTGCATCACGTAATCGTCGGGCGCGCCCGGAACGGAAAATTCGTAAGCGCCGCGATAGACCGTCGGCAGCTTGCCGCCGAAATTGTCGTGCGGAGGCGGTGTCGCCGTCACCCATTCAAGCGTCGTCGCCTCCCACGGGTTATCGCTCGCTCGCTTGCCTTTGAACATGCTCCAGAAAAAGTTGAAGAGGAAGACGAGTTGCACGAAGGCCGTGATGATCGCCGCGACGGTGACGAACATGACGAGCGGCGACGAAGTGTTGAGGAAGTGATAGATGTGTTCTTCCTTGCCGTTGATGACCTCGGTGAACTGCGCGTAGCGGCGCGGCATTCCGAGAATGCCCATCGTGTGCATCGGGATAAAAATACAATAGACGCCGACGAGCGTCGGCCAGAAGTGAATCTTGCCGAGTCGCTCGCTCATCATTCGTCCGAACATTTTCGGGAACCAGAAATAGACTCCGGCGAACATGCCGAAGATCGCCGCGACGCCCATCACGAGATGAAAGTGTGCGAGCACGAAGTATGTGTCGTGCATCGAGAGGTCGAGCGTCGTCTGGCCGAGCACGAGTCCCGTGATGCCGCCCGCCACGAAGAGCGACACGAAGCCGATGGCAAACAGCATCGGCGTCGCGAAGCGGATGCGCCCACCCCACAGCGTGCCGAGCCAGTTAAACGTCTTGATGGCCGAAGGCACGCCGATGGAGAGCGTCAGCACGGAGAAAGCCATTCCCGTGTACGGACTCATCCCGCTCAAAAACATGTGATGGCCCCAGACGAAAAATCCGAGGAGGCCGATGGCGAACATCGCGAAGACCATCGCGCGATATCCGAAGACGGGCTTGCGCGCGAAGGTCGAGAGGATGTGCGAGGTCGCGCCCATGCCCGGCAAGATTGCGATGTAAACTTCCGGGTGGCCGAAGAACCAGAACAAGTGTTGCCACAGAATCGGCGAGCCGCCCTCGTGCTCGATGACGGTCGTGCCGTTGCTCAGGCCGCCGGGGACGAAGAAACTCGTGCCCGCGACGCGGTCGAGCAGCAACAGGACGCCGGCCGCGAGCAGCACTGGGAACGAGAGCAGGGCGAGGATGGCGGTCGTGAACCAAGACCAGCACGTCAGCGGCAGACGCATCAGAGACATCCCGCGCGTGCGCAGGTTGAGCATCGTCGTGATGAAGTTCAACGCGCCGAGGAGCGATGCGATGCAGAAGATGGCGATGCTGATAATCCAGAGATTTTCGCCCGTCGTCATGCCGGGGACATTCAGGAGTCCGCCGATGGCCGAGAGCGGCGGATAGTTCGTCCAACCTCCTGTCGGGCCGATGACGCCGTTGCCGGAGACGAAGATGGCGGCGACGAGCACTACAAGGCCGACGAACGTTACCCAGAAGGAGAGCATGTTGAGGACGGGGAAAGCCATGTCGTCGGCCCCCACCTGAATCGGCATGAAGTAGTTGCCGAAGCCTCCCTGCGGGGCTGTCGTTAGGACGAAGAAGACCATCATCGTGCCGTGCATCGTGACGAGCGAGAGATAGAACTCCGGCGTCATCACACCGTTCGGCGCGCCCGTGGGAAAGAGCGTCCCCATGATGGGCCAAGCCGTGCCCGGCCACGTCAGATTCATGCGCATCAGCACGGACATGATGAGTCCGAGGAAGACCGAAAAGAGCGCCAGAAATAGATACTGGATGCCGATCACTTTATGGTCAATGCTGAAGATGTACTTGCGTATGAAGCCCGACGGCGGCGAGTGGTGGTGCGCAGCATCCGCCGCTGCACCAGCGGTGTGCGCGTGCGTCTCACCGGCCTCGACGTGCTCGCCTTGTGTGGGTTCCGCCTCTGACATCTTTCGACTCCTCATGGCCCGCGGCGTGCGGGTCTGCTGTTTTTAATGGGGTTCGTAAGCTATCGGGTACTTACTGATTAACTGCGTGACGCGCGACTGAAACTGCGCCTGCGGCATTGCCATCAGTTCGCTGAATTCATTTTCGGGAAGCACGAGCATGAAGCTCTTCATCTTATAGTGCTGCTGGCCGCACAACTCCGCGCACGCGATCTCGTAGCGGCCAACCTGATTGGGCGTGAAGTGAAGGTCAATATCAAGGCCCGGCACGGCGTCCTGTTTAAAACGCAGTTGCGGAACCCAGAAACTGTGCGTCACGTCGCGGGAACTGAGAATCATGTGGACGGGACGGTTGACCTGTGTGACGAGCGTGCCGACCACAGAGTCGTCCGCCGAGGCTGTGTCCTGCGAGTCGAGGCCGATGAAGTTGAGCGATTCGTCGCTGATCTTGACAGGGTCTGTGTGCCCGAATTTGCCGTCCGCTCCGGCGTAATGAAAGTTCCACTGAAACTGCTGGGCGATCACCCTGACCTGCGACGCGTTTGTCGGCGCGCTCTGAAAATGAAGTTGCGCCCAGACGAATTGACCGAGGATGGCGAGGGTGATGAAGATCACCGCCGTGATGCCAGTCCAGAGAATTTCCAGACGGTTGTTGCCGTGCGAATAGACGGCGCGCGTTCCGTCGCCCGTGTCGCGGAAACGCCAGACGGCCAGCCCCAATCCGATCTGCGCGGCGGCGAATGCGATGCCGACGACGATGATGGTGATGAGAAACTGGCGGTCGTATGCCGGGCCGTGTTCAGAGATCGAAGGCGGAAACCACCACCCGCTGCCGACGAACAGCCAGACCGACAGGAGCGTCATGATCCAGATTACCGCAGCCAGAGCACGGCCCATCTCTCAACTCTCCTTCCGATGAAATGTGAATCGTCCGGTCGTGTGGAAATGCAGACAGGCTTTACTCATCCATGTTTGACGATTCAACACTCACCTCTTGAACACCATTAGTCCGAGCAGAATTGGCAGGTAGAGCACCGAAGCCAGCAAGAGCCGTCGCGCGTTCTGGCGCGTGTGCGTCAGCGCGGCCTGAAGGCTGCTGACGAGAAAAAGCAGGCCGAGAATCAAAGCGCCGTAAAAATAGACGGGGCCGGTCGTCCCCAACATCGTCGGGAACAGGCTGACGGGGACGAGCAACAGCGTCCAGATGACGATCTGCTGCGAAGTCCTGCGGCCCTCCGGCTCGACCACGGGCAGCATGCAAATCCCCGCGCGCGCGTAATCCTCCCGATACATCCATGCGATGGCGAGGAAGTGCGGGAACTGCCAGATGAAAAGAATCGCAAACAGCGCCCACGCCTCCGCGTTGATGCTGCCCGCTGCGGCGGCCCAACCGATGAGCGGCGGCACTGCGCCCGGCAACGCTCCGACTACCGTCGAGAGCGACGTGCGCGTCTTGAGCGGCGTGTAACAGAGCAGATAACCCACCACGACGGACAGCCCCAGACCCGCGGTCAGTAAATTGACGGCGACGGCGAGGTAAGCCTCCGCCAAGACCGTCAACGCGACGCCGAAGATGAACGCCTGTCGCGGCGTGAGTTTACCCGTGGGGAGCGGGCGGGTCGCCGTGCGACGCATCTTCCGGTCGAGGTCGCGCTCCATGTACTGATTGATCGTCGCGATGCCGGACGAGAGCAGTGCGATGCCGAGCATCGAGTGAAGCATCAAGGCGTAATCAAGCCCGCCCTTCGACCCCAGACAGAAACCGGCGGCGGACGTGAGCACGATCAGGAAAGTGATGCGCGGCTTGGTCAGTTCGACGTAAGCCGCCGCCTTCCCGCGCCACGCGAGAGGCCCTGCCTCTTGCAACGCAGGCATCTCGGAATTGAGTTCGATTGCTAAACCCTTCATGTATGAATGCTATTTCTCCGCAAGTTGATGAGTCGGGACGTGCGACAAATTTCTACCCCGTCTCAATGTTGATTTCCGGCGTGACCCACCATCGGAAATTCGAGGGCAGGCATCACCTTCAACGCGCCGTCCGTCAGTTCGGCCTTCAATTGGTCGGCGTTGAAGCTGAAGTCCTGCTGTTTGTTCTCGTTCGCCCCGACCGTCACCGTCTGCGTCACCCCTTGCGGGTACTTCTCATGCCATGCGACGACGGTGTAAGTGCCCGGCGGCACACCTTTAATCTCGAACTTGCCGTCCGCGCCGGAGACGGCGAAGAACGGGTGCGAGAGAACGCCGATGTATGAGCGCATCCACGGATGCTGGTTGCACTTGACCGGAATCAGAATCTCGGAGCGCAGGAATTTTTTGTCGAGCGGAGCCGCGCCCGGCCCCTGACCCTGATTGAACTTTTCATTCTTGGCGGCCAACACGTTCACGTTGTGCGAAGTCGCGTCGCTGTTCTTGATTTCAAGACTTTGCTTGGTCTGCATGCCGAGAATATGAGGCACGTAATGACAGCCGTGCTGGTCGAGCACGGCGGCCTGCGCGGGCGTGTCAAAGGAGAAGCCCGTGATGCTCTTCTGGTCGGCGGTTTTACCGTCCCTGATATAGACGAAAACGTTTTCGAGCTTGCCGTCTTTAACCACGATGTCTTCGGCGGTGGCGCTGGGGTTCGTCGAGGCGCAGACCGGGTCTTGATCCATGCTGATTGTTTTAGGGGCGGGCGCTGTGCCGTTGAAACTGATCGCGCCGACGATGGAGCCTTCTTTGCCGCTCGTCTTATAGGGCGTCAGGTTCTCGACCTGCGCGGTGTTCGCATCGCCCGAATCCGAGTCTTCCTCATCTTCGTCTTTGCTGCACGCGATGCCGAAAGTCAACAGGCAGAGCGCGACCAAAAGCGCGACTGGAAAACGCGCGCGTTTAAATTGCATTTAGAATTCCTCCTCGGTCAGAAAGTAACTCGTATGATAACGCGAAAAGCCGATGACGAGAAATCACGTGCGGGAACGTGCCCGCCGCTCAATCAACGAGGCGACACGAAGGATGCGTCCGCCCTGCGGCTCGCGCCGCTTCGTCACACGGAAAGATACTTG
>JBAVPI010000582.1:0-3361 GCA_049692915.1 Pyrinomonadaceae bacterium | reverse complement strand
GGGCGTGGCTGGCCGATAACGCCGTCGGACTCGCGCCCGTAGATTTCGTGCTGCTCGACCCGCCGCGTGCAGGGGCCGAGCCTGAAACGGTCGTCGGCATCATCGCGCTCCGCCCGCGTCACATCTCCTACGTCTCCTGCGACCCCGCGACGCTCGCACGCGATCTCCGCGCCCTCATCGCAAACAACTACGCCATCACCTCGATCCGCGCCTTCGACATGTTCCCGCAAACGCACCACGTCGAAACCGTCGTGCGCCTGACACACGCTTCGCATTAAACAAAGAAACGGCAACGGAATGGGATCAGGCATTGAAAGGGCCGGCGAGGGGTTTGAACCTCATCCGGCCTTTTGCTTGCCATGCCTCTTTTGACGATGAAGCGTTTGCTAGTCGCCGTTCCACTTCGCAGGGTCGTATTCGATGTAAACGAATTTCCAAGCGTGGAGCGTTCCCGGATTCGCGTACATTCCCTTGACGTAGGGCTTCTTCAACCAGTTCGTCGCGGGCGTCCAGAGGGGGATGACGGGCTGCGCGTCGAGCATGAAGGCTTCGGCTTTGGCGAGCAACTCGTAACGCTTTCGCGCGTCGAGCGTGCGGTTGGCTTCATCGAGCATCGCCGCGTATTTCGGGTCGTACCAGCCCGTGCCGTTGTCGTTGCCTGCGGTGTAGAAGAGGCTCAGGAAGGTGAACGGATCCATGTAGTCGCCGCTGTAGCCGCCGCGCGCGATGCCCTTGTATTCGAGGTTGGCACGGTAGGCGAGATAAGCCTTCGTCTCCATCGCCTTGAGCGGGATCGTGAGGCCGAGATTCCGTTTCCACTGCGCCTGCATAAACTCCGCGACGATGCGCACGGAGTCGTGCGCGTTGTAGCTCAACTCCACGTCGCCGACCGGGAACTTCGACGGATCGAACTTGCCCGAAGCATCTTTGTATCCGGCTTCGACGAGCAACTTTTTGGCACGCTCCGGGTTGAACTCGTCGCCCTTCGGCTGCGGGTAGTCCTTGAAAATGCCTTCAGGCGAAAAGGCCGTGAGCGGTTTGACGATGCGCTTCCAATCGGCGGCGGCGCGCTTGTCAATCGCCATGTTAAAAGCCTTGCGCACCCGCACGTCGTTCATCGGAGGCTTCGTGACGTTGATCAAATAATACTCGATGCCCGCTTCGGGCGCGTCCATGTAATCCTTGAGCGGGCGAATCCCGTCGAGCCACGCCGCGGGCACGGAATGGTTGGGCACGGCGTCCACTTCGCCTGCCTTGTAGAGATTCATGGTCGTTGTGTTGTCATCTGATGGATAAAATCGAATCTCTTCGAGCCGGACATGAGCGGCGTCCCAGTACATCGGGTCTTTGACGACGACGATCTCGTTATAGGGCTTCCACGTTTGAAGCTTGAACGGGCCGCTCGTGATGATGTGTTCGGGCTGCGTCCACGCCGTATCGCCCCAACGCTCAATCGCTTTGCGCGGGACGGCGCGGAAGAATTGATGCGGGAGGACGCTGATGAAGAAGGGCGCGGACTGTGTGAGCGTGATGCGCAGAGTGTAGTCGTCAACGGCTTCGACGCCGACATCCTCGGCCTTCACGGGCACGAACTCCTTGCCTTCGACTGCCGCGCGCAGTTTCGGATTGGCCTTGAATTGTTTCTCGCGCCCCTTTTCGCTTCCCGCGACGACGAGTCGCGGCGACTCAGGCGCGGGTTGAGATGATGCCTTGCCGCCTTCGCTCGACGTGTTGCCCGCTGCCGTCGTCGCCGCCGGATTCTCAACAGGCGCGACATCTTTTTCCGTCAAAAATTTACCCGTCGCCGCGTCGCGCACGAACTGCCCGCCGGAGTTGTAGCCCTGCGCGCTCTTGATGTAATAAGCGAACGAGGCGCTGCGCGAGGCGGTGGCGGGCGCGAGGCCGCGGCGGATACTGTAGACGAAATCCTGCGCGGTGATCGGGTTGCCGTCCGACCAGCGTGCGTCGCGCCGTAAGTGAAAGACGAACACGGACGAGTCTTCGTTAGCTTCCCATTTTTCCGCGATGGCGGGGATCGGCTCCATCGTCTTCGGGTCGTATTCGACGAGTCCCTCGAACATTGACATGTAGATGCGCGCTTCGGGTTGGCCGGTGCTGATCTGCGGGTCGAGCGATTCCGGCTCAGAGCCGGAAATGTAGCGCAAGACCTGTCCGGGCGGCGGTTCGACTCTGCCGAAATACGGAGCACGCGCGCTCGTGTGCGCGCACGAGACGGCTTGCAGCGCGAGCAGCATGAGCAGCATCGTGCGGGCGAAACGAACTTGAGCGGCGCGGTCTCGTGTGTACTTTGCGAGTCGCACGTGTGAACCTCCTGACGCGAGTCGAACGAGGGCGGGTTGAAAAATTCAGGCGAGCGGTCAACCACGGCGGCAGACGCTGGAGCGAAGCTTAAAGAATTAACGCGCGCTTTTCAATTGTTTTCAGTGCGACGGCGATGTCCGTGCGTCGAGTCGTCCGTTTAGCTGAAACACTCGACGGCGAAAATTCTTTTGCCACTCAAATCACGACGCGTTAACATGGCGCAGCCGATTTATCATTTAATGTCTTAGTCTCAAAATTACTGGAGGCCCCGATGCAACTTCGTCCAGCGCAGGCGCTCTGCGTGCTCGTCATGACTTTCGCCGTCGCCGCGGCGCAAATGACGCCCGCCGATAATAGACCATTATCGGGATTCGACCGCGAAGGCGCGGAGCGCGAGCGCGCCCTCGAAAAAAGATTCGATGCTCTGCTCAACCGCGATAATCTGCGCGCGTGGATGAAACGTCTGACGGCGAGACCGCATCATCTCAGTTCGGCGTACGGCAAAGAGAACGCGGAGTTCATGGCCGGCCTCTTCCGCTCGTGGGGCTTCGAGACCGAGATCGAACGCTTCGACGTGTTGTTCCCGACGCCGAAGACGCGCGTCGTCGAACTCCTCGCGCCGGTCAGATACACGGCGAAACTATCCGAGCCTCCGCTCAAGGAAGACGCGACTTCGGGCCAGACCGCCGAACAGTTGCCCGTCTACAACGCTTACTCCATCGGCGGCGACGTGACGGGGCCGCTCGTCTATGTAAACTACGGCGTGCCGAACGACTACAAGACGCTCGAAGAACACGGCATAGACGTGCGCGGTAAAATCGTTATCGCGCGCTATGGCGGCTCTTGGCGCGGCATCAAGCCGAAGGTCGCGGCGGAGCACGGCGCAATCGGCTGCATCATCTATTCAGACCCGCGCAACGACGGCTACTTTCAGGGCGACGTGTACCCGAAGGGCGCGTGGCGCAACGAGGACGGCGCGCAACGCGGCTCGGTCGCCGACATGCCGACGTATCCGGGCGACCCGCTCACGCCCGGCGTC
>JBAVPI010000581.1:0-13524 GCA_049692915.1 Pyrinomonadaceae bacterium | reverse complement strand
CTCGTCCTGATGACGCTCATCCTCGTCATCAACGTCGCCGTCCGCTTCCTGACGCGCAAGAGATTTTAAGTAGCGATGTCAACACCGACTCCGACCACAACCACTACGCCTTTGCGCGGAATAACCGAGCGCCCCGCACGTCAGCGCGCGGCTGAGCAGGCCGCCGCGCAGCCCGCGCCGTCGAAGATCAGCGTGCGCGACCTTGATTTTTTTTACGGGCGCACGCAGGCGCTCCACAGCATCTCGCTCGAAATACCGGAGCGCGTCGTGATGGCTTTCATCGGCCCTTCGGGTTGCGGCAAGTCAACTTTCCTGCGCACGCTGAACCGGATGAACGACACCATTCCGGGAACGCGCGCCGTGGGACGCGTCGAGATTGACGGGCGGGACATCTACGCGCCCGGCACGGATGTCGTCGAACTGCGGCGCAAGGTCGGGATGGTCTTTCAGAAGTCGAATCCGTTTCCCAAATCCATCTTCGACAACGTCGCCTACGGCCTGCGCATCAATCGTCTCGTCGGGAACAAAACGGAACTCCACGACCGCGTCGAAGAGGCGCTCACCGGCGCGGCGCTGTGGCCGGAAGTGAAAGACCGTCTGAAGTCTTCCGCGCTCTCGCTTTCCGGCGGACAGCAGCAGCGTCTGTGCATCGCGCGCGCTCTCGCCGTGCGGCCCGAAATCGTCCTGATGGACGAACCGGCCTCCGCGCTCGACCCTATCGCGACGCAGAAGATAGAAGAGTTGATCGTCGAGTTGAAGCAGCGTTTCACCATCGTCATCGTGACGCACAACATGCAGCAGGCCGCGCGCGTCTCCGACCGGACGGCCTTCTTCTGGCTCGGCAAGCTCGTCGAAGTGAGCGCGACGGAAAAGATGTTCACGAACCCCGAAGAGAAATTGACGGAAGACTACATCACCGGACGCTTCGGCTGATGTGCGTAGAAAAGTTGACGCGCGCTTATTCATTGACGAACGGAGATTAAAGGGATCATGGACAGGCTCAGACATCTGGATCAGGAGTTGGACAATCTGCGCGACCGGCTGCTTCTGCTGGGCGGCGAGGCCGAGACGGCTCTGCAAAAGGCGATGTACTCACTCGTCGAGCGCGACACAGCGACGGCGCGCGAGGTCTTGAAGAACGATGATACGATTGACGAGTTGGAGGTCGAGATAGACCGTCTCTGCATTGACGTGCTGGCGCTGCGCCAGCCCGCCGCGCGCGACCTTCGTTTCGTCGTCGCCGTCGCCAAGATCACGCCCATACTGGAACGCATCGCCGACCACGCCTGCAACATCGCACGCGCTGCCATAGACCTCAACGACGAGCCGGAACTGAAGCGCATCGCCGAATTGCCGCGTATGGCCGAGCATGCTTCGTCCATGCTGCGCAACGCGCTCGACGCCTTCACGTCCGCCGATGCAGACGCCGCGCGCCGCGTCATCGAGCGCGACGACGAGATAGACGAACTCTACAACCGTCTCTTCAACGACCTCATCAACATGATGGCTTCCGACCCCGCGACGACCACGCGTGCCGCGCGCCTGCTCTTCGTCGCCAAGCACATCGAGCGCATCGCCGATTACGTGACGGACGTTTGCGAACTGACCGTCTATATGACCGAGGCCGCTTACATCAAACACAGCAACTGAGTAAATCGTGAATCGTCAATCGTAAACAGGGGGCGAGTCACGATTTTTCAGTCCACGATTCCGAAGCATCGAGCTATCACGATGACGAAGCATCGAACTATTCACGATTGACGATTCACGATTAACCAATTATGACCAGACCAGTGCTGATCGTCGAAGACGACCCTGACATCGCCGAGAGTTTGCGCTACAACCTTGAGCGCGAAGGGCTGGCGGTGCGGCTCGCGGAAACGGGTGAGAAGGGTCTGGCGGCGGCGCTCGACAAGAAGAGTCCGCCGATTCTGATGATTCTCGACGTGATGCTGCCCGGCATGAGCGGGACGGAGTTGTGCCGTCGCCTGCGCCGCGAACCCTCGACGCGACGCACGCCGATTATCATGCTCACCGCACGCACGTCCGAAGCCGACCGCGTCGCGGGCTTAGACCTCGGCGCGGACGACTACATCTCGAAGCCATTCTCTGTGCGCGAACTGATGGCGCGCGTGCGGGCCGTGCTCAGGCGCGCCAACGAGTCGGCGACCGCCGCCTACGAGGACGAGCGACTTCAGATTGACTTCGACGAGATGCGCGTCAGTTGCGACGGCGTGCCCGTCAAACTCGCGCGTAAAGAGTTTGGTTTGCTTTCGGCGCTCGTGCGCGCCGCCGGTCGCGTACTGACGCGCCAGCAACTGCTCGATGGGGTCTGGGGTTACGAATATTACGGCGACACCAGAACGCTCGACGTGCACGTCCGTCGTCTGCGGCAGAAACTCGGCGCGTGCGACGACTGCGTGGAGACGGTGATCGGCGTCGGCTATCGCTTCGCGGGCCACAAAACCGCCGCGACGGGCGAGGAATGACAAACGTGCCTCCGAGGGTTGAGGCGCACGCGAGTCGGGCAACTTTTCGCGCGCTTTGACTTTCGTCGTCCCGAACTTCAGACTCCGACTTAATCCTTCAAACTCGTCGCGTCGTCCAGAAGACGCGATGTCAATTATCATTAGCCGTTATGTCTTTTCGATTGGCGCTCGCGATTCTACTTGCCGCAGGGCTGCTGTTTGCGTCCGCCTCTTTCACTTCATGGAGTCCGGCGGGCGCGGCGGGCGCGCTCGGCTGTGCTCTGGCAGGATTCCTCGTCGCCAGACATTTTCCGCGCGGCGCTCGCACGCTCGCTTCCTCCTCCTCGATTGCCGCAGCCTCCGCGCGTCCCCTGAATGATGCGAGCCGCGAGCGCAGCGGCACAACGTCCGATTCCGCATCCGTCGAGTCGAGCGATGTGCCCGCGGGCGCGCTGCTCGAAGTGACGATGGAGAGCATGCGCGAGGGTGTGCTGGTCGTGGACAGCCGGATGCGCGTCGTCGCGTCGAACAATGCGGCCCGCGACATTTTCAACACGGGGAGCGTGGCCGCATTGCAGTCGCGCCGGTTGAGCGAACTGACGCGTAATCCCGCGATCTATTCCGCCTTCGCGGCGGCGGTCGCGCGCGGCGAGCGGGCCGAGGTCAAGGTCGAAACGGCGGAGGCCGACCGGCGTGCCTACGATCTACACGTCGCGCCGCTCAGGCAGAAGGGCATCGAGCCGTACAGGGAAATCCGCGGCGCGGTCGGCGTCTTCTTCGACATCACGCGGCTCGAACGCCTTGAGCGCGTGCGACAGGAATTTCTCTCGAACGTGAGCCACGAACTGCGCACGCCCCTGACCGCCATCCTCGCCTTCGTCGAGACGCTCGAAGAGGGCGCATTGGACGAGCCTGAGACGGCACGGCGCTTTCTCTCCATCATCCGTCGCAATTCCGAGCGGATGCGCGACCTCATCAACGACATTCTCGAACTCTCGGCCATCGAAGCGGGCACCGTCAGCGTCGAGCCGTCACACGTCTCGCCCGCCGCGCTCGTCCACGAGTGCATGACGACGCTCGCCTCGCGCGCCTCGGAACGTCGCGTCGAACTGCTCAACGAAGTGTCGCCGCAGTCGCTCGTCTATGCGGACGCGCGGCGACTCGAACAGATGTTGACGAACCTTCTCGACAACGCCATCAAGTTCAACCGCGAGGGCGGCTCGGTGACGGTCAGGCACGAGAGGGCGGACGGGCGCGACCGCCTCCACGTCGCCGACACCGGCGAAGGAATTTCGACGGAGCACGCGGCGCGCATCTTCGAGCGTTTCTACCGCGTTGACCGCGCACGCTCGCGCGCCCTCGGCGGGACGGGCCTCGGACTCGCCATCGTCAAACACCTCGCACGCGCGCACGGAGGCGAGGCGCTCGTCAGTTCCACGCCCGGCGAGGGTTCGACCTTCACCATCGAGCTTCCCACCGGGCCGGAAAGATAACGCACGCTGCTTTCAGATAACGCACGCTGCTTTCAGTCTTCATCGTTCTTCCGGCACGGGGCGGCCACGTTCACGTCCGACACGCGCCGCCCGTGAAAACGGAATCCGAGTGCCAATGCCACTATCTTTAATGTGCTCGCAATGAAGCGCCGGACACGCAGTGCATCAGGCAGACCATCTGCTTCGCGCTTTCGCCCTTGACTTATTCGCCATAACTCTCGTCAGCGTTGCCGCCCCTTTTTCCGCGCGGATGGAAGATGCTTGACGCTTCCACAAAGGGCTTGTTACACTTTTGTGAGAATTTAGATAACCGACGTAGGCCGCGTCGCAACGAAACCCCTTGGGCATTCCCAACACCCGACGTGCGACAGCGGCTTTGTTTTTTGCAATTCACAGGAGGTGTGTGGTGGGCTTCAAAGTCGGCCAGAAAGTTGTTTACCCCAATCACGGCATCGGCACCATCGAACAGATTGAGAAGAAGGAAATCGGAGCTACTTCCCTGCCGTTTTACACGCTCCGCCTCGCCGCGACCAACACGGTCGTGCTTGTCCCCGTCGCCAACGCATCGGAAGTGGGCCTGCGTTCCCCGATCTCGTCAGCCGCCTGCGAACTTCTGCTGAAGAATCTCGGCGACGATTTTTCCGGCGCAGCCGCCGACTGGAAAGACCGCTTCAAAGAATTTTCCGAGCGGATGCGCACGGGCGACATCTTCGAGGTCGGCGAAGTCCTCAAGAATCTGACGTACCTGAGCCATCTCAAGCCGCTCTCGTTCCGCGAACAGCGGATGCTTGAGCGCGCGCGCTATCTCGTCATCTCGGAACTGGCCGCCGTCTGTCGCCAGCCCGAATGCAACGTCGAGACGCGCGTCGAACAGGCGCTCTCTCGCGCCTGCGCCAAGCACGAACGCCGTCCCGCGCGCACACGCGCTGCCGGGGCCGCCGTCGGTCACTAAAAATAATTTCATCGCCAGACAGCCCCGACACGCGGCCTTGAAAAAGGTCGGGTCGGTCTCGCCGTGTGTTCGCGCGAAGGGGTCAAAGCGTAGCCGCGTCGAAAGATAAAAGGCACGGCGCATGAGTCGAAACTCTCGTGCGCCGTGCCTTTTTTGTTCAAGCTGTCCTGTTCCGAACTCGCTTACCAGACCTGACAGCGGTCGGCTGCCGGACGCACCATCGGGTCGCCGTCCTTGCACTGGAACGCCTGCGCGAAGGCGGGCATGTTCGAGAGCGGGCCGTTGACGCGAAAGCGCGAGATGGGGTGCGGGTCGGACTGCGCTTGCAGACGCGCCGCCTCAGGCGTGTACTTCTGCGCCCAGACCTGCGCCCAGCCTAAAAAGAAACGCTGCTCCGCCGTGAAGCCGTCAACGTCCGCCGGGTGCGGCTTGCCTTGCAGAGATTTCTGGAAGGCATCGTAGGCGACATAGAGGCCGCCGAGGTCTGCGATGGACTCGCCGGAGACGAGCTTGCCCGTCATGTTCAGTCCCTTCTCCACCTCGAAGCCGCTGAACTGGTTGACGACGCAGTCGGCGCGCTCGTCAAACTTCTTCTTGTCGGCCTCAGTCCACCAGTTTTTAAGATTGCCGTGGAGGTCGAAGTTGCTGCCCGAATCGTCGTAGCCGTGCGTGATCTCGTGGCCGATGACCGCGCCGATTGAGCCGTAGTTGATCGCATCGTCCGCCGCAGGGTTGAAGAAGGGCGGCTGGAGGATGCCCGCGGGAAAGACAATCTCGTTCTGGAGCGACGAGTTGTAGGCGTTGACCGTGGGCGGCGTCATGCCCCACTCGGTACGATCAACCGGCTTGCCGATCTTGTTGAGGTCGCGCGTCTGTGCAAAGTCGCTGGCGCGCAGGACGTTCGCCAGATACGAGTCGCGCCCGATGTTCAGCGTCGAGTAGTCAATCCATTTATCGGGGTAGCCGATCTTCTGGCCGAAGGCGTCGAGTTTGGCGATGGCCTGTTTGCGCGTCTCGTCGCTCATCCAGTCGGCCTGCCCGATGCGCACGCGGAAGGCCGCGATCAGGTTGTTGACCATCGTCTGCATGCGCGCCTTCGACTCCGGCGTGAAAGCCTTCGCCACATAGACCGGGCCGAGCGCCTCGCCGAGCGTCGCGTCGGTCGCCGAGACGCAGCGACGCCAGAGCGGATACTGCTCTTTACGGCCCTGCAAGGTCTTGCCGAAGAAGTTAAAATTCTCGGTCTCGAACTTTGATGAAAGGCTCGGCGCGGCGTCCGTAATCAGATGCCAGCGCAGGTAGGTTTTCCAGTCGGCGATGGGAATTTCCGGCAGCATCTTGTTGACCGCCTGAAAAAATTCGGGGTGCGCGACGTTGATGTTGCCGACGGTGGGCGCGCCCAACTCTTTGCGGTAATCGGCCCAAGAGAAGTTCGGCGTGAGCGTACTCAACTCCGCCGGACTCATCATGTGATACTGCTTCGTCACGTCTCTCAACTCGACGGGCGTGCGCGAATTTTCGGCGAGGCGCGTCTGGACGGCGAGCACGGTCTGCGCGTTCTTCGCGGCCTGTTCGGGCGTGTCGCCGACGAGTTGGAACATGTTCGTCATGTGAGCCACGAAGTCTGCGCGGAGTTTGACGGACTTCTCGTCGGTCTTCGTGTAGTAGTCGCGGTTCGGCAGGCTCAAGCCGCCCTGCCCGGCATAGGCCATGACCATCGAACTGTTCTTCAAGTCGGGAAGCGAGCCGAAACTGAAGAGCGCCGAGATGCCGTGGCGGTGCATGTAGGCGACCTGCGACCCCACGTCCTTCAAAGTTTTAATCTTTTCGACGCGTGCGAGTTCGGGGACGAGCGGCTTCATGCCTTCGGCCTCGCGCTTCGACTCGTCGAGGCAACTGGCGTAGAAGTCGCCGACCTTCTGCTCGTTCGTGCCCTTCTTGGCAGCCGTGTTTTTGGCCGAGGCGTCGAGAATCTCGCGCAGGACGTTGCGGTTATTCTCGGCGAGGATGTTGAAGCTGCCCCAAGACGAGAAGGCCGCGGGGATTTCCGTGTTCTTCACCCATGTGCCGTTGGCGTACTGGTAAAAGTCCTGACAGGCGGCGGCTTCTCTGTCCATCCGCGTCGTGTCGAAGCCGTGATTCGTGACGCCGTTTTGCGCCAGCGCCGCGAAGCCGAACGTCAGCGCCAGCAGACCGGCCCCGACTGTCCTCAAGTTTAATAAACGCATGCAGACACTCCTTACAGGTTTAAGGTTTACTATTTTACGTGCAATCACAAACCGCTTGAGAATGTGGATTGATGTTGATACGAAGCGCGACCCTTTTAGTTTCCGCGCGGCCCCACGCGGTTGCCACACGGACGATTTGATGGACGCGTTGGCGGACTCCGGCACGAGCGCCGCAGTTTAGCCGAACGTCGCGCGGCGGCAATTCATTTGTGACGAGCCGCAAGATTCCGAGGACGAGCGGGCCGAAAAGACGAGCGGCGGCTGGAACAAGTAGGAGCGGAAAAGCGGCCTCAAGCCGTCGCAGACGGCGGCGCGGCGTTAATCCGAATTTACCGCGTCACGCCCCGCTTGCCGCCCCTTTCACCTGTGAAGTTCCTTCCATGCCTGCACGTAGCGCGCGGTCTTCACGTTGGCTTCGTTCCACTTCGGCGCTTGCGCATTGCCCGCGACGAGCAGCAGCCCGGCCCCGACCGCGCGAACGACCTTCGACATGTTGGCGTAATCAATCTTCTGCCACTCGTCGCCGACGGCGTGATAGTCGGGGAAGTCGAAGGCGACGCTGACGGTGTGCGCAGGGATGCCAACATCTGCGAGCGCCTGATTGTCGCTGCGCCCGAAGTAGGCGTCGGACTTCGCCGGATGTTTGAAAACTTTGACGCCCGCCGTCTCGCCCGCCGCGACGAGCACGCCGCCCACGTCCGAATAGTCGAGGCCGGTCATGGCGAGTGTTCCGACCTGCGGCCCTTCGCTGTCGTCGGTGCGCCCGATCTGTTCGAGATTGATCTGCGCCACCGTTGCCCTGAGCGGCACGAGCGGGTGGCGTCCGTAATAGCGCGAGCCGAGCAGTCCCTTCTCTTCGCCGAAGAAGGTCATAAAAAGGATGCTGCGTTTCGGTCGGACTTTGAGCGTGGAGAGAACGGAGGCGAGTTCGACGACTCCGACCGTGCCGCTGCCGTCGTCGTTCGCGCCGTTGAAGATGCGATCCCCTTCGCTTCCCTCGCGCACGCCGAGATGATCGTAGTGTGCAGAGACGATGACGTAGGTATCTTTCAAAGTCGGGTCGGAGCCGCGCAGCACGCCCGCGACGTTGCGCACCCTGACCGGCGTGTCCTGCGGCGCGTGGAGGTTTACGGTCAGCGTCGCGCCGCCCGTCTTCAACTCGTCGTAAATCTTCGACGCAGGAGTGCCGTGGACGATAATGAGCGGCGCGGCTGCCGGTTCGACATCAACCGCTCCGCCGCGCGACGCTGACGCTGCGGGCGAAGCCGGAGATGAGGCCCCGCCCGCACCAGAAGATGATCCTGCGCCCGCCGCCGGAGATGACGCAGCGACGGTGCGCGACGACGGCGCGTCTTTGTTTTCTGGGTCGAAGAGACGCGGCGCGGCGGCGTCACGAGCGGTCATCGGAGCGGCGTCTGCCGAGACGACGAGCGTTGCGCCGAGCGCGCCCATCCGTCGCATAAATGCGTCCTCAGCGCCGTAGAGTTCCATCCAGCGCGAGCGGTCTTCGCGGCGGAAGTCTGGAATCTGCGTGAGCACGACTTTGCCCGCGACCGCTTCCGTCGTGAGCGACGAGAGGGCGGCGGCGTCCTTGTAATCAACCTTGACGACGCCCGCGCCTGAGAGAGCGAGCGCCCCATCAGGCGACCACAGGGAGCGGCCCATGAAGTTCAGGCCGATGCTCGACTGCCCGCCGTCGAAACGCGTCTCGCCCGCGCCGCTTGCGATCTTGAGTTCAAAGTCGCGCATGTCGCGCGCGGACTGCGACCAGTTCGCCGTCTGAAAATAATTGTCGTCGCCTGCGGGTTCGAGTCCCGCGCGACGAAACTGCGCGGCGATATATTCGGCGGCGAGGTCGAGTCCGCGCGAAGGCGTATTGCGCCCTTCGAGCGCGTCCGACGAGATGAAGGACAGATGCCCGCGCAAACTGTCGGCGGAGACGCGCTCAAGCGCCGCCCGCTCGTCCGTCGTCAGCGCGGCCTTCTGCCCCGTCGCGGGCACGGTCGAGCACAACATCAGCGCGCACAGCAGGGCGGTCACGAGAGCGCCACGGCGCGAACGATTTCTCTTGAGAGTTGAATTCATTGCCGTCTGATTAGCTCCGAAACCGAAAGACGCGACGAACCGTGCCGAGCGCCGCATGCAAACATTATCCGGCATCTCCCCGATTTTCCCCCGGAATCGCCCTGATTTCCTTCCGAATCACACCGATTGCTTCCAACATCAAAGCAATTCCGCAGGGAATTGTTCCTATGCCGGAGGGGATTGTTCCTGTACCTGAGGGAATTGCCGCTGTGCCTGAGGGCATTGTTCCTTTGCCCTAGGGAATTACTCTGAATCCTTCGGGCACAGCAGCAATTCCCTGAGGAACTGCCCCGATTCCCTGAGGAATTGTTCTAATCCTCTGCGGAATCACCCTGATCTCCCGCGGAACTCCCCCGAATCCCGAAGGCATCGCCACAATTCCCGCAGAGATTATCCCGATTAGCGAAGGTATGGCTTCAATCCCGCGCGGCATCGCCTTAATTCCGCAGGGAATTGGCTTGACGCTTGTGAGAACCGCTCCGAATTCCCACGGATTTACCGCGACCGCCGCTTATTCCACCTTCACGCCGCGCCAGAACGCGACGCGGTCTTTAATCTCCCGCGCAGCGTCCTTCGGCTCAGGATAAAACCACGCCGCGTCCTTGTTCGTCTCGCCATCCACAACCACGTTGTAATAACTCGCCTCGCCCTTCCAAGGGCAATGAGTCTGCGTCTCGCTCGGCTCGAAATGTTCGCGCTTGATTGATTCGGCGGGGAAGTAATGATTTCCCTCGACCACCACCGTCTCGTCGCTCTCCGCGAGCGTTGTGCCGTTCCATGTCGCTTTCATCTTTTCGCCCTCCTCAAAACAATTAACAGGGATAGACAGGATGTACAGGATGAAAGGCAAAAGTATAATCCTGTTCATCCTGTCTATCCCTGTTTGAATTTTTAATCTCAATCAGCCGCGCGTCAACTGCCGGTACTTGATGCGGTGCGGCTGGTCGGCGTCGGTGCCGAGGCGCGCGTGGCGGTCTTCCTCGTAGGCAGAGTAGTTGCCCTCGAACCAGACGACGCGGCTCTCGCCTTCAAAGGCGAGAATGTGTGTGGCGATGCGGTCGAGAAACCAGCGGTCGTGGCTGATGACGACGGCGCAGCCCGCGAAAGTTTCCAGCGCCTCTTCGAGCGCGCGCATCGTGTTCACGTCGAGATCATTCGTCGGCTCGTCGAGCAGGAGGACGTTCGCGCCCGACTTGAGCATCTTGGCGAGATGCACGCGGTTGCGCTCGCCGCCCGAAAGAGCGCTCACCTTCTTCTGCTGGTCTGAGCCGGAGAAGTTGAAGCGCCCGACGTAGGCGCGCGAGTTGACCTGACGCGCGCCGAGTTGCACCACGTCGAGACCGTCCGAGATGACTTCCCAGACGTTCTTGCTGGCGTCGAGCGCGTCGCGGCTCTGGTCAACGTAGGCGAGTTGCACGGTCTCGCCGACGCGAATCGTGCCGGAGTCGGGTTGCTCCTCGCCCGTCACCATGCGAAAGAGCGTCGTCTTGCCCGCGCCGTTCGGCCCGATGATGCCGACGATTCCGCCGGGCGGGAGATTGAACGTCATGCCCTCGACGAGCAGATTATCGCCGAACGCCTTCGACACTTTGTCCGCTTCGATGACGACGTTGCCGAGTCGCGGCCCCGGCGGAATGTAAATCTCCAAGTCCTTCGTCACCTTCTCGGACTGTTCCTGCAAAAGCTGTTCGTAAGAGTTGATGCGCGCCTTGCCTTTGGCCTGACGGCCTTTGGGCGACATGCGTATCCATTCGAGTTCGCGCTGCAAAGTCCTCTGCCGCTCGCTCTCCTGCTTCTCTTCGAGCTTCAAGCGTCCCTGCTTCTGTTCGAGCCACGAAGAGTAGTTGCCCTGCCACGGGATGCCCTGCCCACGGTCGAGTTCGAGAATCCATCCGGCCACGTTGTCGAGAAAGTAGCGGTCGTGCGTCACGGCGATGACCGTGCCGGGATACTTCTGCAAGTGCTGTTCGAGCCACGCGACCGACTCGGCGTCCAAGTGGTTCGTCGGCTCGTCGAGTAAAAGGATGTCCGGCTGTTGCAGCAGCAGACGACAGAGCGCGACGCGACGCTTCTCGCCGCCCGATAAAACTTTGACCGGCGTCTCGCCCGGCGGACACCTCAAAGCGTCCATCGCCATCTCAAGACGCGAGTCCAAATCCCACGCGTCAGCCGCTTCAAGTTTTTCCTGCACCGTGCCCTGCCGTTCCAGCAGCTTCGACATCTCTTCGTCGGACATCTCTTCGCCGAAGCGCGTGTTGATCTCGTCGTATTCCTTGAGGAGATCAATGGTTGACTGCACGGCCTGCTCGACGATCTCGCGCACTGTCTTAGTCTCGTCGAGGCGCGGTTCCTGTTCGAGGAAGCCGACGGTGTGGCCCGGCGAGATGACGGTCTCGCCCGTAAAAGTTTTGTCTTCGCCCGCGAGAATGCGCAGCAGGGAACTTTTCCCCGAACCGTTGAGGCCGATGACGCCGATCTTCGCGCCGTAAAAGTAAGAAAGGTAGATGTCTTTGAGGACGGTCTTTTTGTCGTAAGCTTTGCTGACGCCGACCATCGAGTAAATGATTTTGTTGGGCTGTGTGCTCATCGTCTAATTCGTAACTCCTCCGCCGAACTTTCAAGTTGATTGATATAAACAAAGGATGGACAGGATTAACAGGATGATGCCTTTTTATTCTCGCGCTGTCCATTGCTCTAAATTCTCGTCGCGAGCCTTGCCGCCGGAAGGCGCGACAAGGGAGCGCGAAACGCACGGGCATTTGCGCTCCCTGATTTTCCGTCCGGCGATGGACGCAATTTAATCGCTCGCGTCCCCGCGTCACGGGGTCGCGGGCGTCGCCACTTTATATTTCGCGATTAACACGTCGAGGCCGACCATCGAATTGTTGTGGCGGTACTTGTAGTAGTTCTCAAGTCCGGGCCGGACGTTATCGGAAAGCTGTTTGTATTCGGGCCTGTCGCCGGCGAGTCCCATCGCCTGCGCGTAAAACTCTATCACCTTGTCCAACTGCCCCTGTGCCTGTGTGAAGGTCGCGGCGGCGTGCGTCGTCTGGTATTGCTTGGCGAGCGCCGTGTACTCGTCTTCGGCAATCTGGCCGAGAACGGCATAGACGATGGGGTCGGTTGATTTGAGGGCGACGGCCTTCTCCAGATGCGTCCGTGCGGCGGCGGGGTTGTTCGTCCTCATGGCGAGGAAGCCGAGTCCGCGGTAGAGTTCCGGCAGCCAGTGTGTCCTGTACTGTTGCCACGCCGCGTCGTCCAAATTCTCCGGTTTTTTGTCGGCCTCGATGAGTTCGATGGCTTTCGTGCCGTACTGCAAACTCTGCGGCGCGTACTTGAGATTGTTGCGCGAGGCTTCGTCCGAACCGGCGAGCGCGAGGCGCGTCAGGGTCGTCACCTGCTCAGGATTTTTTTCGACGTGAGTGCCGCCGAGGCGGAAGGCATCGTCGAGACGCTTGGCGTTGATGTAGGCGTCAATCAGGACGGGGTTGAAGATGGCGACCTCGCCCGGATCGTTGAAGACCATCAGATACGTTTCGCCGAGCGTGACCTTCTGCGAAGCGTCCTTCACGTCATGGATTTGGCCCGCGAGATAGTTGGCGACCTCCGCGCGCTTCGTGCTCTTCGGATACTTCTTGACGTACTCGCCGCCTGCCTGCAACTTGGACGAAGCGTCCTTGGCCTCCTGTATCTTCTTCAACGCTTTGGCTTCGTCCGCCGACACCGTCGCTCCCGTCTGAGCCTTGCCCGCGCCCTCATTCTTACTCTTATCCTTCTCTTTGCCCTTGCCCTTGTCCTTCTGCTCGTCCTGCCGGAAGCTTACCGCCGCGACGGACGATTCCGTCGAAGACGTGATTTGCGCGCGAAGGAGTTTGACCGAAGCCGTCCTGCCGGACGCGCCCGCCGCCCCCGCCGCCGTAGCCCACAGAGAAACGCACGCCAGCGCGCACGCACACGAAGATATCTTGTGTCTCAACGCTCTGCTCCTGTTTGTTGAATTAAAGTTCCAAACTCTGCCAGCGCTTCAAGATTACATCATCGAAAGGCAGGAACGAATAACGAAAGCGCGCGGCGAGACGAGACTGACGGGGCCGCCATCGCTACTCTTTTATCCATCCGCTATCCATCCGCCCTTATCCTTCATCCGTGCTTCTCACGCGCGGCCCGTCACTTCGCCCGTCTGCGTGTTGACGCGGACGAGTTCGCCCTCTTTGATAAAGAGCGGCACGCGCACTTCGAGGCCGGTCTCCAAAGTCGCGGGCTTGGTGTCGCGGCCCGCCGCCGTGTCGCCCTTGATG
>JBAVPI010000580.1:0-18144 GCA_049692915.1 Pyrinomonadaceae bacterium | reverse complement strand
GAGCCTGCGCGTGGTATCCGCTTTGAAGAGGTGCGCGCCGCCGTAGACTGTGTGGACGGGCTGGCGGTGGCCGGTCTCGCCGGGATAGCGCGCGGCGAAGTCGCCGTTGGCCTGTCGGAGTCGCGCGGAGATGTCGTGCGTCGAATCGGGCGTCAGGGATGTTTTCATGTTAAGCCTCAATCAAGAGATGTCACGCGCGTCGGAGCATTCCGGCGCACTTATCCTTAGCACCGACAAGACAGTACCGCGAGCGGTTGCGAGCGTGCGTTCATGCGAATGCCACCCACTCACTACCGCTCGCGGTACTGTTCGATAACTAACGACTGCGGTCGTCGCCTGTCACTGAAAGACCGTCTCGACCGGAACGATCACGACCTGCTCAGGTTTCAGGTTGAGCTTGAAAGCCTCGATGAGTTTGTCTTCGTCCGTAATCTCCTTCGGCTTCGGCGAGACGTAGATGATCGGCGTCGGCTTGCCGCCGAGGATCGTGTCGCGGAAGGCTTCTGCGTCCTTCGTGATGACGACGACGCGCATGTTGTCCGATTTGAGATACTTCTTAATGGCGTTGTTGACATCTTGAAGCGTGAGCTTCGAGAGTTGCTCGCGCATGTAGGGCACGTAGTCGCCGATCTTGTAGTAGCGACTGTCGAGCGCGTATCCGAGTTGCGCGTCCTGCGTCGCCGTCAGGATATTATTGAACTTCGTCAGGAAGTCGCGCGTCGCCTCGAATGATTCTTTGGAGAGACCGTCGCGGACGAGCTTGTCGTATTCGTAGAGCGCGGCGCGCAGCGTGAACGCGCCGTTCTGCGGCTCGACGGGACGAATCCAGATTTGGAAAATCTGCGACGAGCGGCCCAAATTCGGGTCGGGTTCAAACTGAAACATCCCGCGCGGGAAATATTCGATGTAAGCGTAGTCGCCGTAGTTGAGTCCACGCGCCTCGCGCAGACGCTGGTACAAATAGCTGTTCGACGAACGGTGCTGTCCGAGATAAGAGGCGGCGACGGCGAGCGCGGCGTAGTCCTTGCCGGAGCGTGTCACGTCAACCGGGAAGCCGAGCGAGAAGGCGGTCGAACGCGTGTCGCGCTTGATGATCTCGACGCGCGTGCCGGACGCGAGCGAGAGCTTGTCGAGTTTGAAGGCGGACGCCTTGCCCGCGGGAAGCTTCGCGAAGTCTGCTTCGGCGCGTTTGACGAAGTCCGTCGGGTAGCCGCCCGCGAGTCCGAGCACGAGTTTGGCCTGCGTGTAGTTGTTCTTGTAAAACTCACGCACGTCTTCAAGCGTCAGCTTTTCGAGCGAGCTGACAGTGCCGCGATTGTTGTGGCCGTAAGCCGTGCCCGCGTAGAGCGTGTTGTAAAGCTGCTCTTTGCCCAACTCCTCGTCGTTGCTCTGTCGCAGATTCACTTTGAGATAGTTGAGCGCTTCTTCCTTGAGGCGATTGAAGTCGCCTTCGCGGAAGCCGGGGTCGAGCAGCAACTGTTGGACGAGACCGTAATACTTGTCGAGATTGTCCACGTGCGTCGTGCCCGTGAAGACGGTCATCTCTTTGTCCACCTGCCAGCCGAAGGATGTCGCCATCGGGTACATCGCTTCGAGCAGTTGCTCGTAGGTCATCGAGCGCGAGCCGCCCTCGGCGATCATCGAGGCGGTCAGAGAAGCAACGCCCTCTTTACCCTTCGGGTCGAAGGCCGCGCCCGTGTTGAAGAGGACGCGAAAGGTAACGAGTGGCGAGCGGTTCGGTTGAAGTACGCTGGCGATGGGGCTACGACTCATGGTCTTACGGTTCGTGTTCGAGCGCGGCGCGGCAGACAGAGCCTGCGCCGACAGCAGTACTGTGAGTGCGACGGAGGTGATTATTCTTTTCATTATTTACCCGCCTCCTTGTTGCCGCTTGCGGTTGATGTCAGTGTGACGATTGTGCGGCTGTTCTCCGTGAAATACTTGCGCGCCGCTGTGCGGATGTCTTCCGGCGTCAGGCTCTGGTAAATCGCGAAGACCTTGTTGAGCGTTTCCGGCGTGCGCGTCAGGGAAATGTAGGATGCGAGCGCACCGGCAATCGCTTCGGAGCTATTAAGGCCGACGGCGAAACCGTAACGGACGCGCGAGCGCGTCGCGTCGAGCTTGTCCTGACTGACAACTTCTTTCGTGTATCGCTCGAAGGTTTTGAGAATCTCGCCGCGCACGTAGTCCATGTCCTTCGGGTCTTTGACGCGCGCGATGACGGTGAAAAGCTCAGGGTCTTTCTGGTCGTCCGCGCCGCCGAAGAGCCGGTCAATCTTCTGCTCCTTGAGCACGAGACGCTGGTAGAGTTCCGAGTTTTCGCCGAAGGCGATGGGCGTCAGCAAATCGAGCGCCGCCTTGTCCTTCTGCGTATCGGAAAAAGCAGGCGCGCGGAAAGCGACGGCAACGTAAGGCAGGGTCGGCGTGGCCCAGTCAACGTGCGCGGTGCGGGCCGCCTCCTGCGCAGGCTCTGCCGGGATGTCGGGGACATAGTTGCCGCGTTCCCAAGAGCCGAAATTCTTCTTGACGAGGTCGAGCACGCGCGCGCGCGTCACGTCTCCGACGACGACCACCGTGGCGTATTCGGGGCGATAGTAACGCTTGTAGAACTCAAGGCTGTACTGGTACTGATTCGGCATGTCTTCCACGTCTTTGATAAAGCCCATCGTGGTGTGCTGGTACGTGTGCTTGTGAAAGGCCGTCTCGCGCAGCTTCTCGAAAAGCTTCGAGGTCGGGTTGGCGCTGTTCTTGTTGTACTCGCCGAGCACGGCGCGCGTCTCCGTCTTGTACTTATCCTCCGGGTAGCTCAGGCGCTGGAAGCGGTCGCCTTCGAGTTCCAACACCTTATCGAGGTCGTCTTTGGAAAAGACTTCGTGATAGACGGTGCGGTCGTCGGACGTGTAGGCGTTCGACGATGCACCCGCGCGTTTCAAAATTTCGTCGCGCTGCTCGGCGGAAAAATTCTTGCTGCCGCGAAACATGAGGTGCTCGAAGAGGTGCGCGTAGCCGCTCTTGCCCGCCTCGATCTCGTTGCGCGAACCCGTCGAGACGACGATGTAGAGCGCGACGAGGTTCGGGTAATCGGTCGGTACGGTGACGAGCCGCAACCCGTTCGGCAGATCGTCAATCGTGTAGTCGTAAGGCAGTATCTTGCGCTGCGTCCCCTGAGCCATGCCCAA
Source organism: Pyrinomonadaceae bacterium (assembly GCA_049692915.1). Classification (GTDB taxonomy): domain Bacteria; phylum Acidobacteriota; class Blastocatellia; order Pyrinomonadales; family Pyrinomonadaceae; genus JAIVJG01. The sequence continues at coordinate 14,965 of JBAVPI010000580.1, read as the reverse complement.
GACGGGCAGGGACAGAGCGAGCGCGAGCATCAACAATATTTTCATCTTGTACAGGCTCCTGAAACTAAATTTAATTGGAAGTGGAGACGCGCACATTATACACAAACGGCACGCCGAAGGCAGGCGCGAGCGACGCGCACGCTTCAGTGTTTTCCGCGCCGCACGGGGCGAGCGGTCGGCGTCGGCCGGGGGAAGCAGCGAGGCGGGAAGGGCTAACCGGAGTTCGACTGCCTGTTGCTTAAGTCTGCCGCTGCCAACTCGTCCGCTAAACTTTCGGGCACGCGGAGAATTTCCCGCCAGCCGGATTCGTCAACGCGCATTTGCGCCGTCAGTTCGTCGCGCAAACTTCGCAGGCGTTCGCTGATGGTGTGCGGGTAGTTGTTGATGTCCGCAAAGCATTCTGCCTGTTGTTCGACGAAAACCTTCTGCTTCATGATGGAAGGAATCGCTTCATAGCGTCCGCGTTCCCAGAAGGGAACGAGGAGACGTTCGACGCGAGCTGCGCCGGGAATTTCGATCTCTTCTTCGTCGAGACCCGTCACGTCGCCGACGTAGCGCCCGCGCGCGTCCCTGCCGCGAAAGACTTGCAGGCGTCCGGGCAGCGTGGATTTCTCCGGCGTGTTTGACGCCTTCAGCGTGGGCCGCCCGTCTATCAAACACTCCTTGAAGATGACGCCTGCGATGCGTCGCACTTCGCCGGAAAGCTTCGTGCCGACGCCGAAACCCGCCACCGCGGGGAACTCCGCGACGATGCGGCCGACGCTCTCAACATCCAGATCGCCGGTCAGCACGGGCATCAATTCATGAAGGCCGTTGGCCTCGAAGAACGCCAGACACCACTTGCCGAGCGTCGCCAGATCGCCCGAATCCACGCGAAAGCCTTTGAAGGCGCGGCGGCGTGCCTCGGTCGAAGTCGCGGCCAGAGCGGCATGCACCGCGCCGCTGTAAACGTCAATCGTGTCGAGCAGAAGAGTCGTTCCCTGCGGGTTGGCGTCGAGCCAACGCTCGAAAGCGACCTGCTCAAAATGCTTGGGCCTGCCCGTGCGCGGCTCGATCTCCGGCTCGGTCATGTATTCGATGTAGGACTGTTGCCAGTAATGAGCCGAAGTGCCGACGGCGGGGATGTCGAGACGGTGCGCGGCCTCCATGTTCGACGTGTCGTTGAAGCCGCCGATGAAAGCGTAGGTCGCGACTTCGACGGCGCGCTCCACGTCGCCGTTGCGTCGCAGTGAAAAGTCCGAGAGCCAACGTTCGCCCGCCGCCATTCGTAACTCCATCGCGATGGAGGCGGTCGTCATCGGCAGGTCGAAGGCGTGCTCGAACTTAATTTCCTGCGCCTGCGTCAGCCCGAACGGGCCTGTGATGTCGGCGAAGGGCTGGCCCGCAAACATCACCGTGCCGGGACGGACGGCGCGCACGTTTCCCGCGAAGTTCATGTCCTCGACGGCCTTCGCGAAACGCGTCAGCCCGCCGCGATCCTGTTCGAGAAAGCGTATGCGCGGGCGATCCATACGGCTGTCGAGCAGCGAACGGACGAGTCGCTCGTGGCCGAGACATGGCGCGAACGGCAGTTTCCGCTGCGTCACGTAAAAGACCGCCTCCGTCTCGCTCAGGGATTGTTCGTGCAAACGCGTCGCATCCTTAAACGAAGCGTCGCCCATCGTGGCGTGGTAACGATCAATGTTCAGCATACGTCACTGTTTCAAGTTACTTCTGCGCCGGCGCGGCGCATCTCTTCGAGCGCGCGCGCGCCGTCGCCGGGTTGAAGGTTGACGGCGCGCATGGCACGGGTCAGGGCCTTGACCTCAAAACCTTCGCGCAGCGCGTCGAGGACGGTCTGCTTGACGCAGTAGTCTGTGGCGAGGCCGCCCACCCAGACCTCCGTGACGCCGCGCTCGCGCAAGAGTTGCGCTAGTTCCGTGCCGTCGAAGGCCGAATAGTTGTCCTCGTCGCCCGTGCCTTTAGAGACGACGACGATGCGCGCGTCTTCAATCAGGTCTTGATGAAACTGCGCGCCGACGGTCTCCTGCACGCAGTGGACGGGCCACGTGCCGCCGTAGTCTGTGAAGTGTTTCGTGCGCGCGGGATGCCAGTCGCGGCTCTTGACGACGAGTTCGCCGCCCGCGAGAAACTCCTCGATTAATTTGTTGAGCGGCGCGACGACCTCATCGCCGCGCGCCACAGCCAGCGTCCCGCCCGGACAAAAATCGTTCTGCACGTCAACGATGATGAGCGCGCGTCGCATCGCGTCGCCGTCGTTCAAACTCATATAAAATGTCCCTTACATCTTAAAGTGTCCGCCACTCAACGAACATCAAGAATGCCATGCCCGAACTTGGCTGCTGCTCCATTTTACGACAGCGCCCGCACATCGCAACCGCTCGCGCGGTCGTCAATGAATGCGCGAGACGCAAAAACGAAGCGCCCGCGACCTTTGCAAAAAGCGAAGCGCCCGCGACCTTTGATGGTCGCGGGCGCTCGCCTGAGACGCCCGCGCGTGGGAGACGCTGCCGTCGGGCGTCACATTAATTCCCGTGCGTTACGGGAGGAGCGAATAGAGCAGTCTGTTCGGCGAGCCGGAGCCGATGCCGGTCAGACGGTTCGTCGTCGAGCCGTTAACGAGTGCGTCGCGAATTGTCGCGGGCGACGAGCCGGGATGAGCCTGTAGATAGAGCGCGGTGACGCCTGTGACGTGCGGCGTCGCCATCGAGGTGCCGCTGATCGTGTTCGTCGCCGTGTCGGACGAGGCCCAAGACGAAGTGATGCTCGACCCCGGCGCGAAGATGTCAACGCAGATTCCGAAGTTTGAGAATGACGAGCGCGCATCCGTGCTCGTCGTCGAGCCGACGGTGATGGCCGCGCCGACCCGCGCGGGCGAAGAGCCGCACGCGTCTGCATTCTCGTTGCCCGCGGCGATTGAGTAAGTGACGCCGGAGTTAATCGAGTTCTGCACAGCGTTGTCGAGCGCCGTGGACGCGCCTCCGCCGAGGCTCATGTTGGCGACCGAAGGGCTGATGTGGTTGCTCGTCACCCAGTCAACGCCCGCGATGACGCCTGAGGTGCTGCCCGAACCGCTGCAATCGAGCACGCGGACGGCGCGCAACATTGCACCCTTGGCGACGCCGTAGGTCGAGCCGCCGATTGTGCCTGCGACGTGCGTTCCGTGGCCGTTGCAGTCTTGGCCGCTGCCGCCGAAGGCGTCGAAGACAGCGGAGGCGCGCCCGCCGAATTGCGTGTGCGTCGTGCGGATGCCGGTATCAATCACGTAGGCGCGGACGCCTGAGCCTGTGAAGTTGTAGGTGTACGTGCCATTCAAGGGGCGGTCGCGCTGGTCTATGCGGTCGAGTCCCCACGTCGCGCCGGACTGCGTCGTGTTGGCATGCATGATGCCGTCCTCTTCGACGTAAGCGACGCGCGTGTCCTGACTGAGGGCCAGCGCCTCTTCCTTCGAGAGTTTCACGGCGTAACCGTTAAGCGCGTGCTGATAAACGCGCAGCACTTCTCCGCCGAAGGCCGAGGTCAACACATCCGCCATCTGCTTCGACTGTGAAAACTTTCCGACCGGGCCGGTCGCCCATTCCTTGAACACGACGATGTACTGGCCGGGAATGGCGCTCCGCCCTTTGCTCAGATATTTACCGAGCCGTGCAGGAGAGCCTTCGTCCTGTAAATTGCCGACGGCGTGGCTGCCTTTGACCGTGAGCGAAAGGTAAACGAGCGCGCATAAAACGAACATGGTAAACAGCGTGAAGATTCTTCTCATGTGTCCTCCAAATGGTTTCCTGATGATGTTGGTAGGCGCGAGCGCGGGACTGACTTAGAGAAAGACTGCCCCCGTCGCAACAACGAGAAACTCAGCCGTCAAACGCCTCAAGCAGGGAAGGGCGCGCGACGGGTTGACAGGTACGAACGTCCGGCAACAGCAACGCGTGGAGCGCCCGACATATACGGCTCTCCCTTTGCTGTCATGGGAAACGATTCAGTTAAAGGTTTAGGGCAGAGAAAAGCAGAGACGCACACGAAAATTTAAGGCGCATCGCCGCCGGTGAGTGTGTGGACTATAACAGTTTTTCCAAATCGCGCAAGAAATGAATTTGGTTGGACGGGGCATGTGAATAACATCAACAAGATGTTGTCCGGATGCATCCAAGAATCACAAGATACGGCGCAAATCTATCGGACAAAGGTCGCATCATTTGCCTTTGCCCCTGCGATTAGATTTTTAACTAAACTAAGAAAATAATCTTCATTGGAGTTTGTGTAACTCAGGTAAGGTTGAATATTATCAAGTGAACTGATTTTACCGTCCTGTATTGCATACCCCGTCAGAAGTGTATAGGTTTCTTCCGTCTCATTACGTTTCAGAAAGAAAAGATAACGGTTATGAAGTGAGGGCATTCTCTGGCCCCTGAAAACGTAAATCCTTTGAATGTTCCCCGATGGAAATCTAACAGACCCACCCGCGCGCTCCGCAATCACGGACTGTCCTTGATTGATGTCAACGTCGCTTTTAAGAATCTTTTCAGCCGTAATTGTAAACTCGGAGTAGATACCTGTTCTATCATTGGAAAGAAACGCGCGTGCATCGCTGACTTCGCCAATTAATGCGACGTTGCACTGAGTTACAGGAATACTCGGAACATCGGCTACCCAGTTAGCAGACCTCGGCGTGACGGTAATATAAGGCGGAAACTCTTCTACCGTGTACGACTTATCGTATCTCCCGTTTCTCAGCATTCTTAATTCGGTCTTTTGCTTATTTTCATCGTTTACCGCGGAACTGTTAGCTCTCGCGATGACATCGTCATATATGGCTACGGGCACTTGCTCTTCCGTAATATCCGCTTTAGAACCGGACTGTGAGTTTTTCTCTTCCTGTCCCCGGATAACCAGCCTTGTTGCACCGACGAGCATTAAAATAATGAATGCTAAGGCGAAGAGTCTTATTTCTTTATAAAATCGCATCGCGAATTCTCCGGGTGCCGCCTTATCACAGATACTAATGCCCCTGCGCCGGTGTCTTTGTTGGAACATGGCAGATGGAAGAATGCCTCTATTTATCTTCTTTGCGCATGAGGCACTTTTTGCATTTGCAGCCCTTCGGCTTAATCATGATGTCAAAGTATTCAGGGCCGTAGTTGATAGTAATCTCTTCGCCTGCTTTGATCTTCCTCTTTGACCAAATCCATATCCTGTGACCGGAAACGATTGCTTCGGCGTTCGGTTGACAGGAATGATTGGCATAGCGCGCGGTATTGGTGCGCGGGCTGCCGTCAATTGACCACTTCGTATTGACGCCGAAAAAGTATTTCCCGTATCTGCTGTTTACTTCTTCGTTAGAGATCAACCGACCGACGTATTCGATAATTCGTTTTCCCGCCGGGATGGATTGTAAAGCGAATAAGCCTAAGCCTGTTTCACTACGCTTGACGATGAAAAGCTTTTCCCTTTTGGTCATTGTTTGAGTTTACCGATTTCGGATTTTCCGGCAAGTGGCCGAATAACATTTTGATAATTTTGTGATATTTCGGTGGGGTGGAATGTTCTATCAAGGTATTTTTTTAGGTTATAATCTCCGTATGAATAAACGTGCTAAAAAACGGGTGAAAGAAGCGATAGAGAAGAAGAATCTGGAACGAACGAAGGCCACTCAGGAGCAGAACCTTTCGACTTCCAAGAAAATACCGACGAGTCAGGCTTTCACGGCGAGGCCGGATAAGAAGCGAGGTTAGTCTGTGCCTGTCGTCGTCTTGAACGTTCGCTTGTTGACTAGAAGCGGTCTCGATAAATAGTACCCCGGCGCAGTCTTGATGCAGCCGACGCGCTCGCCGCCGAACCTGCTCGCACGCATCGGATCATCGAAGGCTACCCAACACTTAAAGGCAAGGTGAAGCGAAGATATTTGAGCGGGGGTTTACTACAATGTAGGAGACTCCCGACTCTTTTCGCTGTTGCTTCACATGTGCGGCCACGAAATTCGTTTTAAACGGCGTTCCCATAAATCACTTTCCGAGTCGCACTAATAAGCAAAAAACACCGGTACGAGAAGTCGCGTGAACGGTTGAGTAAAAAGGAGTCGTAGAGATGGCAGGTTGGGATGGGGATGCTCTGGCCGACAGCATGGAGCAGGCGTTGGAGCGTCAACAAGAGGCGGCGGAAGAACGTAGGGCGCGGAGAGAGAAGACCTCACCGGAAGACCGTGAACGCGGTGCGCGCGAAGAGTCGGCGAGACTATCCAGAGCACGTCTGGAGGAGCAACTCGGTCGCGCGACCAATCCGGCGCACCGTGCCATGCTCGAACGGGCGCTAAAATCTCTGGAGGCCGAAACATCTTCCAACACTTAGGCCGAATAATTTGCTATGACTAAGACGAAGCACGAGGGCGGCGGGCCTTGCTCTAAGCGCATCACCGAAAGGCGGCGCTTGGTGAAAGCGGACGAAGCACTATTTGTTTCTCCCTTAGCGTAAGATGTGCGGGAGGCGGATTTAGAAAAAGGAAACGTATTCATGAGTATGCCCCTTAACATGCACGCGGCACGAACTACACTTAACCGCGACCCTGACGCACGGCAATGGGCCGAACAGTGGTTAAAGAACAAAGAGCGGAGCGCACAATCCGAAATGTCGGACGAAGAATTTGAAAAACACTGGCTCTATGTCATTCCCGAAAGGATGCACGAAGGCGCGATGGAAGCCGTCGCCGCATACTTCGAACATCGCCACAAGCTTTAGACAGCCGCTCATCGGAAATTAGTCGTTGACGCACGCCCTTTGACGGACGTGAATCTCGATTAGGGCTTATAACAATGCGATGCGGGCTTTTATTTATGCGAGAAGCCTGCGACTGAATTATCGTGAAGGGATGCGACATCCCTTAGAGTTTAGAAATGGGAGGGCCGACACGTAATGATGAATAAATTCGACGAAGAGATGCCGGAATCAGAGGAAGAATTGGACACTAAGCTTGAAGAGTTGAAACAAGATTTCTTCCTGTTAAGCGAAAAGAATGCGCCTGCTACTCAAGTTAACATGCTGCGTAATCAGGTCGCACGATTGGAAGCGTGGCGCAAGAAGTTGAAAAAATAAAACTTATTGCGGTCATTCAGTTCATCGCCCGCGAAGATAGCGTGGCACGGTTCAATCATTGTGGTCATGCAAATTCGCAAATCGTCATAGAATCTTTTCATGACCATCTGGCAGATCATCCGGCGACTCGTTCCTTTCGTCAAACCTTACAGTAAGTGGGTCGTCATTTCTCTCATCTTAACGCTGCTCGGCGCGTTTGCCGCACAGGTCAACCCTCTGGTTTTGCGTTACACGGTTGACACCATCGAAAGTTTATTAAGACAAGGCAAGACCGCATCGCAGGGAACTTCGCTGCTTTTACTTATCAGCGCAATTCTGTTCGGCAAGGAAATTTTGAATACGGGTTTGAAGTACGGGCAGAACTTGTTCGGCGAGAAAATCCGCATCAACGTGTCGAGCAGACTGTCGCAGTTCGCCGTCGAAAAAATACTCAAGTATCAACTCGCATTCTTTAGCGACTCGGACAATCAGACCGGCATCCTGCAAACGCGCATTGATCGCGGCGCGGAGAGTTTGACCAAAGTTGTCCAGAGCACTTTCATAGACATCCTGCCTCTGTTCGCCAACGCCATTCTGGCGCTCGTCGTCATGTTCTACGCCAACGTCTATGTCGGTTTGACGGCGGCGGCCATCCTGCCCGTCTATTTTCTTTTGAGCCAGCGACAGGCTTCGATGCTCAAGGGCGCGCGGCGCGGGCTTCGCGCTCTGCGTGAACAGAAGAACAACGGGCTGCACAACATCATCGAATCCATCGTCGTCATCAAATCGTTCGTGCGCGAAGGGTACGAACAGGAAAAACAGATTCGCTTGCAGGGTGATTTAGTGGAAGCGCAACTCAAGCAGCGCCAGACAAATTTCGTTTTCGATGGCTTGAAAACATTCGTCGAACAGATCGGCGTGGTGTTGATTATCATCCTCACCGCTTATCTCGTCTTAGACTTGCAGATGTCTATCGGCGCGATCATGTTTCACATTATGCTCTTCAATAACGTCTCCGCGCCGATCCGCCAACTGCATCGCATTTACGACGAGATGAACGACGCGCTGACTTACGCCGAAGGCTATTTTCAGATTCTCGACGCCGACGATCAGATTGAGCAGAGCGGCGAACTCGGCGTGTCGAACCTGCAAGGCACGTTTGAATTGATTGACGTTAATTTCACTTACCCGAACGGGACGCAGGCGCTCTACAACGTCAATATGACGATTCCGCAGGGCGCAACGGTCGCCTTCGTCGGTCTTTCGGGGGCGGGAAAATCCACGCTGCTTAATTTGTTGACGAGATTTTATCAGCCTACGACCGGCAGGATTCTGCTCGACGGCAAAGAGCTTGCCGAATACGAAACCGATTTGTTGCGCCGCAAAATCGGCTTGGTTCTTCAGAAGAATCACATCTTCAAAGGCACGATTGAAGAGAACATTCGCTACGGCAACATCAACGCTACGTTCCCGGAAATAGAAGAAGCCGCGCGACAGGCTTATCTCGAAGCACAGATTGAAGCCTTGCCCGATAAATATGAACATGATGCGCAACTGCTCTCCGGCGGGCAGCAGCAACGCATCGCCATCGCACGACTATTTTTGAAAGACCCGCCGATTATCTTTCTTGACGAACCGACGGCGAGTCTCGACGCCATCGCCACAGAGCAAATTAAAAACAGTCTTGACGCCATCAAACAAGACCGCACGACGGTCGTCATCTCGCACAGTATCTCGCAGATCATTGACGCAGATATTATCTTCGTTCTGAAGGAAGGCCGCGTCGTCGAGCACGGCACGCACGAAGAACTTTATGAGATGGACGGAACGTATCGCGAAATCTTCAACGCTTCGGCCAGAAGCCTGAACATCGAGAAAATGTCGAGGATGATGGAGGCCGAGCCTGCTTCCAATGCAGCCGGATAAGCGAAGCCGCCACCCGTTAAAGAGTGGCGGCTTTCGCCCTTCATGATATTGAGTGGTTGCGCTTACTCGAAGCGTAAAGCGTCAATCGGGTCGAGCGCGGCGGCTTTGCGCGCGGGATAGTAACCGAAGAAGATTCCGACCGCCGCCGAGAAGATCACCGAGCCGACAATGGAGACGGTGGAAATGAGCGTCGCCCAACCTAAAAGGGCGGGAAGGGCAATCGAGACGAGCACGCCGAGCATGATACCGATCAGTCCCCCGGTCAAACTGAGTACGATTGACTCGATGAGAAACTGCGTTTTGACGGCGGACGAACGCGCGCCGATAGCCATCCGAATGCCGATCTCGCGCGTGCGCTCGGTGACGGAGACGAGCATGATGTTCATGATGCCGATGCCGCCGACCAGCAACGAGACGCCGGCGATGCAGCCGAGTAGGATGGTCATCGTATTGTTGGTTTCATTCGCCGCTTCAGCCACGTCCGTCATATTGCGCACGGTGAAATCGTTCGCCGCGCCCTGCGAGAGTTTGTGTCGCTGGCGCAAGAGGTCTGTGATCTGCGCCTGCGCCGTGTAGGTGGATTCCTGAGACACGGCTGAAACATACGCGACCTGAATGCGCGTATTTCCCAGAATCTTCTTCTGCACGGATGTAAAAGGAGCGAAGGCCGTGTCGTCCTGATCACGTCCCTGTGGGTCTTGACCTTTGCGCGTCATCACGCCCGCGACGCGGAACGGCAGGTTGGCGACCCGAATCGTTTGCCCTACCGGGTCAGCGCCGGGAAACAAATTTTCCGCGATGGTCTGCCCGATGACGATGACGCGCGCCGAGGTTCGCACGTCCGTCTCCGAGAAGAACTCGCCGCTCTGCACATTCCACTTGCGAATGCCGGGATACTCCTCGCTCACGCCTTGAATTTGCGTACTCCAGTTCAGATTTCCCGTCACTAATTGCGAGCGCGCGTTGACGGTCGGGCTGACCATCGCCACGCTCGGCACTTCGCGACGAATCGCTTCGAGGTCGTCGGCTGTGAGCGTGTTCGTGCCCGTGTCGCCCGCGCCGCTTCTCACGCCGCCCACGTTCTGCGAGCCTGCGCTGATGAATAAAAGATTCGTGCCCATGCTTTCAATCTGCGCTTGGACGGAGGCTTGCGCGCCCTGCCCGATGCTGACCATCGCGATCACCGCCGCGACGCCGATAATGATGCCGAGCATGGTCAACGCCGCGCGCATTTTATTGCGTGCGAGCGCGCGAAAGGCAATGCGGATAATCATGGAAATGTTCATGGCTAATGCTGTCTCGACCTACGGCCTAAATGCCCAAACAAAACGGCCTAAATGCCCAAACAAAAAGGACGCTGAAATTATTAATCTTCTTCCGATTCGACCGGCGGTAAGAGTCGCAACTCTTCGGCGGCGTCGCGCCGGTTTTCAACACGCGCGTCCTTGATGACTCTGCCGTCTTTGAAGACCACGACGCGATCCGCATATTCGGCGATCTCTCGCTCGTGCGTGACAAGGATGAGCGTTAGCCCTCGTTCGCGGTTGAGTCGCTGAAAAATCTCCATGACTTCGATTGAAGTACGCGAGTCGAGCGCGCCCGTCGGCTCGTCCGCAAGGATGAGCGCCGGATGATTGACGAGCGAGCGAGCGATGGCGACACGCTGCTGCTGCCCGCCCGAAAGCTGGTTCGGATGGTTCTGCTCTCTTCCGGCTAAACCCACCGAGGTGAGCGCTTCGGATGCGCGCCTGTGTCGCTCCTCGGTCTCAACACCGGCGTAGAGCATCGGCAGCTCGACGTTCTCCAGAGCCGAAGTGCGCGACAAGAGGTTGAAGCCCTGAAAGACGAAACCGATCTTTTGCAAGCGAATATCCGCGCGTTCGTCCTTCGACATCGCCGACACGTCCTGACCGTCGAGAATGTATGTGCCGCGCGTCGGGCGGTCGAGGCAGCCGATGATATTCATCGTCGTTGACTTGCCCGAACCCGACGTGCCCATGATGGCTATGAACTCGCCTTCGTTAATCGTCAGAGAGACGCCGCGCAGGGCATGAACTTCGACATCGCCCATCGTGTAAGTTTTATGAATGCGCCCCAACTCGATGATCGTGCGCGCGCTCGTTTGCCGCGCGAGTGGCTCGATGCTCGATTCGACGGCGCGGCTTCCCTCAATTTCTTGCTCTTCGATTTCCAACATCGCTTGCATGGCTAAACTCTTTCTCTGAACTATCGGTGGATGCAGAGCCGCCGTTGCGACACAAACGCAGCGGCGGCAAACCTCGCTCGTCAAGTTTATTACGGACGCCTGCCGCCGCCACCGCCGCCACCTGTGCGCGGTGCGCTGCCAAATCCGGGCGCGGTCTGTCCGCTCTGGGGCGTCGCGCTTTGCTGCCCGGTGATGTTCTGTCCGGTGACGACGATCTCGCCCTCTCGCAAATCGCCTTCGACAACTTCGGTCGCAGCGCCGTCCGTGAGACCAATCTTGATACGACGCGATTGCAGTTTGCCGTCGTCACCCATCACCCAGATGCGACGTGTCTGTCCCTGTGCGGCAGCCGATGTGGTCGGCGCAACTCTGTTCTCGGTCGCTCCTTCAGCTTGCGTCGCGTCGGGCACCGTTGTTGTGCCGTTCACGTTGGCCGCACGACTGCCGCCGCCGCTTCGTGCACCCCGTCCCGCGCCGCTGTTTCTGTTCTGAGAATTCGGCGTTGACGCCGTTTGCGGCGTAAAGCGCAGTGCGGCATTCGGCACTTTGAGGACGTTGTTGCGCTCGTCAATCGTGATGGTCAGATTCGCCGTCATGCCGGGCTTGAGTTTCTGTTCCGGGTTGTTCACGTCAATCACGACGTTATATGTCACGACGTTTTGAACGTTCTGCGGGTTGAGCCGCATCTGTTGAATCGTGCCTTTGAACTCGTTTCCCGGAAACGCATCAACCGTGAAATTGACCGCTTTAGCCCCTTCGACCAAGCCTATGTCGGCCTGATCAATGTTGGCGATGACCTGCATCTGCGTCAGATCGTTGGCGATGGTGAAAAGCGTCGGGGCTGAGAGACTGGCCGCCACGGTCTGCCCCACGTCAACGTTGCGCGAGACGACAATGCCGTCAATCGGCGAAGTGATCGTCGTGTGTGCCTGATTGATTTCTGATAAGTGCAGAGCGGCTTGCGCCTGTTGCACTTGCGCCTGTGCGTTTTGCACCTGAGCCTGCGCCTGCTGAATCTGGGCCTGTGTCTGCTGGACTTGCGCCTGCGCCTGTTGCACCTGCGCCTGCGACTGTGCGACGCCCGCGCCCGACGCGGACTGTTCGGTCACGACGGCTTGCTGCGCCTGCGCCTGCGCTTGATTGTAACGGGCTTCCGCCGTCCGGTAGGCGGTCTGCGCCGTGTCGTATTCCCGGCGCGCGATGACGCCGCTCGTCGCCAGCGATTCCTGCTGCCGCAAAAAGCTGAGAGCATCATCGAGTTGAGCTTTCAACACGGCGACGTTGGCCTGAGCGCCTGAGACGCCCGCCTGTTGCCCCTGTGCCGTCGAACGGGCGGCGAGTCCTTTCGCCTGCGCATCGGAGACTCCGGCGCGGGCCGCCACGAGACCGGCGCGCGTTTGTTCGAGGCCCGCACGCGCCTGCAAGACCGCGGCCTGTGCCTGTTCAAGGTTGGCGCGCGACTGCTGAGTCTGAGCCTGTGTGGTCGAAGGATCGAGTTGCGCGATGACCTGACCTTTTTTAACGGTCGAGTTGAAATCCGCGTAGAGCGCAGAGATCGTGCCCGACGCCTGACTGCCGACCTGTACGGTCGTCACAGCTTGCAGCGTGCCGGTCGCCGTCACCGTGTTGCGCAGGTTGCCCATCTCGACCTTCGCGGTCATGTATTCTGCGGCGCTCGCCCCGCGTCCCCAGTATAAAAATCCGGCCAGCGTGACCACAGCGATTGCCGGAACCGCAATCAAGAGACCTTTATTCCTGCTCAATTTTAGCTTCAGATTCTTCATCGTACTTTTCCATGAGCGGCTTATTTACCGCAGAATTTTATGTTTCCCGCAAACTCGAAGGGCGCGTCTTTTTGTTTCTACGCATTGCCCACAATTAGATAGACACCGGCATTCATGCTTCGGTTACATCACGCCGCGTTGAAAACACGACAAGTCGGCGTGACGTGTTTGTAACCAGACGGCGAAGCGCGGTGTCTTACTTGTCGGGAGGCGAATGGATGCCTTCAGGCGCACAAAGATTTAAGATGACGAGTAAATTTAGTGAACTCTTTCGGATAGGGGTGGGTTCGAGTCCGAACTTGAAACCGCGTCCCGTTAATTCAGCTGAGGTGCGCTTCTGTCGGACGGACTCGAACAGGCAGCAGACTTGGAGTTGGCGCGTCTGGCGCGTGAGGGAGACGAGTCCGCCTTTGCGGAGATCGTGCGCCGCTACAGTCCGCGCGTTTTCCGTTTCGCCAGTCGCTATTTTCGCCAGCGCAGTCTGGTCGAAGAAGCGGCGCAGGAAGTTTTCCTGAAAGCGTTTACGCAACTCCACACTTACGAAGGGCGCGGCTCGATGGAAGGATGGCTGACCCGCATCACGACGAATACGTGCCTCAACATACTCCGGGGTGCGAAGCGGCGACCAGAGTTGACGGTTGCGGATTTGACGGATGATGAGAACAGTTGGCTCGAAAGCAAAATGGCGAAGGGCGCGTCGGAGCGTCACCGTTCGGCTGAGCGAAGTTTCGTTGCGGCGGATTTAGCGGAGCGCGTGCTTAACACTTTATCGCCCGCCGACCGCCTTGTGTTGACGTTAATTGACGGCGAAGAAGTTTCGGTCAAGGATGCGGCGGAGGCTACGGGCTGGTCTGAGTCGAAAGTGAAGGTGCAGGCGCACCGCGCTCGAAAACGAATGCGTGAAGCCGTGGAAAAATTGCTGGCGCGCGGCGGCCGAAAGCGCGACGAGAGTTTAAAAAGCGCAGGATAAAGATGAAAGACGAACACATTATCAACATGCTCGAAAGCGCACCGTTCGGCAAGCTCGACGAAAGCGAGTTGGCTTCGGCCCGCGCTCACACGCGAAACTGCCTCGAATGCCGGAGGGCGTTTGAGGCGGCGCAAGTCTCAACGCTGCTGCTGAAAGAGCGCGTCGCGGCGGAATTCGAGCCGTCGCCTTTCTTCCAGACGAGGGTGCTGGCCGCGCTGCGCGAGCGGCAAACCGCAAACGAGGCTTGGTCGCTCAGGCGCTTATGGACATCGGCGGGCGCGCTCGTTTCTTCGATGGCGGCGACCGTCGCTGTGCTCTGCGTGCTGACCTTCATTGCCCCCACCGCTCAGCCCGACAGCCGAGCGCGGAATGCGACCGCTTCCACCGTCAACCTCTATTCGGCGGAAGATGTCATGCTCACCCGCTTGTCGGACGACGACATGACAGACGATCAAGTCTTCTCGACGATTTATGAAACGGATGATGACGTTGCGAGGTGACTGTGAACTTTGTTAATAAAAACAGATGGCAAGTGCGAATCGCCGCGCTCCTTATTTTTCTGCTCGGCGCGGCGGCTGGCGCTTTCGCCTTAAGCGCTTACCACTCGTGGTTCAAAACTTCCGGTCAGTTGACGCGGCAGGATCGTTTTGAACAGATGAACGAACGTCTGCAACTCGGCGCAGAGCAGAGAACTCAAGTACAGCAGATTTTCGGAGACACGCGTGCGCAGTTACAGGCACTGCGTAAAGAATCCGAGCCGCGCGTCGCTGAGATTCGGCGTCAAGCCGACGAGCGTTTGCAGCAAGTTTTGAACGCCGAACAGTGGCGGCAGTTCCAGCAGTTGAGAGATGAATCGCAGGGAACGAGGCAGCGCGACAGAAACTCCGGCGGCAATGACTCACACCCTTGAGTGAACAGTGAAAGAACCTGCATTAAAGTCTGAGACGACGCACCGCGCGCGGGCGAGTCTCCCTTCTTCCTTAATATTTTTGACGAAACAGAGAAGCCGGCACG
>JBAVPI010000579.1:0-1848 GCA_049692915.1 Pyrinomonadaceae bacterium | reverse complement strand
GCGTCGGAGGGCGTTGTCGCCGTGTCGCCTTTGCCGTAAGTGTTGTAGAGATCGCGCGGGCCGGCAGGGGATGCGGTGCCGGTCTGCGCTTGAATCTGCGTGGCCGCCGACAGGAGCAGGCACGAGGTAATGATCAAGATTTTTTTCATGTTTCGAGTTTCCTTTGAGCGTCAATCGGGAAAGTTTATTCGGCGTTGAGACGCACGGCGAGAATGGCATAACCCTCTTTCTCTCCCTGCCTGACCTCCATCGTGCTGATGAAAGACTTGTAGCCTTCGCGCACGATTTTGACCGGATAAGTCCCCGCCTTGATGCTCGTGTTTTTCTCTTCGGAGTCGAAATACCCGTTCTCGTTCGTGCGTCCGAGCAGCAGGATGTCTTCACGCTTAATCTGGCCCTTAACCGGAATCACGCCCGGCTTGAAGATGGCGAACGAACATTTGTCGAGCAGCTTTCCCAGCGGATCCATCACGATCATGAGCACCCTGAGCGGCCTGTCAGACGCGGGCGCGACGGTTGCGACCGGGGCAGACGCGGCGGGTGCGGTCGTCGCGGATACATTAGAAGGGGCTGCTTCCTGAGCTGTGGGGATTGTGAAAATCTGTTGGTCGAGGCTGCCGTTGTAGTAGCGCGTGTCAATCTGCGGGTCTTGATTGTCCTTGGACAACTTCTTGATGACATACTCCGAGTTCTCGTAGAGTTCCTTATAAGTGATCTTGCCGTTCTGTAACTTCACGAGTTTCTGAAAGACGTAGGAAAACAGCCCGCACGGCTCGCCCTTATCGTTCTTCCATTCGGAGGAAGGTTGGAGGCTGTTCGACGAAGAGATGATGAGATACCTTCCGCCGAGACCGCGCGCGTCGGCACGGTGCTGACTGGCGGGCTTCCTGATCTGGTTAACGGGGACACCGAGCGCGTCCGAGAGTTTCATCGAGCGTGTCTTGAAGAGGTCACGCCCCTGTGTGCCGGAGAAGCAACTGTCCGTGAGGTAGTTGATGTACGCGCCCTGCGAGGCGAACCTTGAGAAACGCGCGTAGAGTTCGTCGTCGAGAATCAGGTTATGCCAAGGCTTGCCGCTCGAAGTCTCACGACTATCCACGGGGCAGATGGCGGCGTCATATTTGCCGTCCTCGAAGAAAGGCTTGTTATCGTTGCGCGGGTCTGGCTCGAAGTGTAGAGAGTCGGTTTCGTCCTGCTCCTCCGAGTAGGAATCGGGGAAGAGCGTGCCGTGGCCGGAGTAGGCGAAGACGAACAGGTCGTCGCGGTGGAGTTTCGCGCCGAAGCCGTCGAGATTGGAGAGAATGTTGGCGCGCGTCGCTTGCTCGTCTGTCAGCATGACGATGTTTTCGGCGGCGAAGCCGAAGTTGTTGATGAGCATCTCGCGCAAACTCGTCACGTCGTTGACGCACCCGTTAAGCGGGTTGCCGGGATACTTGTTGACGCCGACGAGCATCGCGTACTTGGCGTGCGTTGCGACGACGACGGCGCGTGCGCGAGACGAAGAACGCGCGGCGGCCTGCGACGGCGGCGGCGTGGAAAAGATTTGCACCAGAAGAAACAGGCAGAGGGACAGGATCGTGGCTCGACGACGTTGAAACATAAGATGTACTCCGGTCAGGTTAGAATAAATGTTTGTGTGTAAGGGAAAGCGTTGGTCGAAACGGCCTTCCATGTTTCCGCACGCGCGCTCAGGGTTTTGACTCGACGACGACGGTCGCGCCCTGCCAACTCTGCGGGTCGAGTCCCGCGCCCGTCCACTTGACCCCGACGCCGCGCGCCGACGCCGCGTTGCCGATGGCCTCCTGCAACCCGCGCAGATTGAGCCTCTGAAAAACTTCGCTCCACGTG
>JBAVPI010000578.1:0-5595 GCA_049692915.1 Pyrinomonadaceae bacterium | reverse complement strand
GTTGACGCCATCGGCTCGCGTTCGATGATTGTTGAAGCAGAGATGTGCAGCGCAATTAGCGATGTCTTGGTGAGTTTAGGATTTAACGATTTCACAATTCGTTTGAATCATCGTCAATTGTTGGATGCGATGATGTCAACAGCAATGATTGAGAACGAGAAGCGTTCAAGTGTTCTCGTGATAGTTGATAAATTGGATAAGATTGGGATTGATGGTGTTAAGAGAGAATTATCCGCCATCAGCATTCCCGAAAACAGTATAGATACAATTATTTACCGGATGACTAACACCAATTTTCTCGATCCATCTGGTAAGGCTCAATATCATCAACTTCCTGAAGATAACTTCGAGGCAAATCAAGACAAATTAAAGGGGCAACTTCAATCCTTCAGAGACTTTTCATCTAAAAAAGAAGGAAAGTTGGCATCTGACGCAATAGGAAATCTACAGAGAGTTATAGACCTGACTGAAAATACTTCTGCAAGTAAGCACATCAAATTTGATCCGAGCCTCGCGCGCGGCCTCTCTTACTACACGGGCGCAATTATGGAGATCAACGTGCCCGACCTCGCGGGCAGTCTCGGCGGCGGCGGACGCTACGATAATCTCGTCGGGATGTTTTCGGGGAGAGACGTTCCGGCGTGCGGTTTCTCGCTCGGCTTGGAGCGCATCATCGTCGTCATGACCGAGCGCGAGATGTTCCCACACGCGCTCGCGGACGGTGCGGCGGCAGCGGACGTGCTGGTGACGATTTGGAATGAAGAGATGTTCGCCGAATCGCTCAGGCTCGCGGGTGAACTTCGCCAAAGCGATGCGCGTTTGCGCGTTGACGTGTACCCGGAGGCCGACAAACTGGGGAAACAATTTAAGTACGCGGCGTCTCGCGGCATTCCTTTCGTCGTCGTGGCCGGTGATGACGAACGCGCTCGCGGCGAAGTGACTTTGAAGAACATGGTGACGGGCGAACAACAGTCGCTCGCGGCGGGTGCGATCAGCGAGATAATTTTGAAGGGTGAGAAGTCGTGAGCATGCTCGATAATTTAGGAAACTTGGAGCGCACGCATTCGTGCGGACAATTGCGCGCGGAGGATGTGGGTCAGACCGTGACGCTGATGGGTTGGGTGGCCGTGCGGAGGGACTTCGGGCCGCTGACGTTCTTCGATTTGCGCGACCGTGATGGCGTGACGCAGATCGTCTTCGACGCGGAGGACGCGCCCGACGCACACGCGCGCGCTAAAGAGGTGCGTAACGAATACGTCATCGCCGTGCGCGGCGAGGTCGTGCTGCGCGAAGAGGGACAGCGCAACCCGAAACTCTCGACGGGCGAAGTTGAGGTGCAGGCGCGCGACATCTGGATTCTGAACGAAGCGCGCACGCCGCCCTTCCAACTCGAAGTCTCTTCGCCGGAAAAACTCGCGGCGGAAGACGTGCGTCTCAAGTTTCGCTACCTCGATTTGCGCCGCCCGCAGTTGCAGGCGAACCTGCGTCTGCGCGCGCGCGTCGTCGGGGAGATTCACCGCTACATGGACGCCGCCGATTTCACAGAGATCGAGACGCCGATTCTGATTAAGTCAACGCCCGAAGGCGCGCGAGATTACGTCGTCCCGTCGCGCCTCTACGAGGGGCGCTTCTACGCGCTGCCGCAGTCGCCGCAAATCTTCAAGCAGATTTGCATGATCGCCGGACTCGATAAGTATTACCAGATCGCGCGTTGTTTCCGCGACGAAGATTTGCGTGCCGACCGCCAGCCGGAGTTCACGCAGTTGGACGTGGAGTTCAGTTTCGCGACAACAGAGCAGGTCTATAAATTAATCGAGGGATTGATGGCGCGCGTCTTCCGTCTCGTCGGGGCGGAGTTGCCCGTGCCGTTCCCGCGCATGACTTACGCAGAAGCGATGCGTCGTTACGGCAGCGATAAGCCCGACCTTCGATACGGGATGGAACTCCAAGACCTTTCATCTGCGCTAAAGGGAACCACATTTGCTCCCTATGCCTACTCGCTTGCGTCGGGTGGCAAAGTAAAAGCCATTGTAATTAAAGGTTCATGTAATTTGTCTCGCAAGTCGCTTGATAAATTACAAGAGTTTGTTAAGCGCTATGGTGCACAGGGTCTCGCGTGGATAAAAATTCCTTATGAGCATGACTCAGATGCTTTTAAGAACTTCCCCGAAGAGAAATTATCTTCTTCACTCATGACTGCCCTTGGTCAAGATGGTGTATTGCGTTTAGTACAAGAGTCCGGGGCAGTGCAAGGAGATTTAGTGTTACTTGTAGCAGGCAAGCCGAAGATTGTTGCTGTAAGTCTTGGTGCGCTCCGTAATGAAATGTGGCGCAATGGTGATGAGAATTTACGGCAACTCAATCGAAGCAATGCTGGCGCATACGCTCCATTGTGGGTCACAGAGTTCCCAATGTTTGAATACAACGAGGACGATGGTCGGTTCTATGCGATGCATCATCCCTTCACATCTCCTCGTGACGAGGATTTGCATTTACTACAAGGGGCAGTGGACGAAGAATTGATATTGCCTGATGGTGCTCCTGACCCAAGCCAGATGCGACTTCTTGCGCGCATCAACGCGAAGGCTTACGACGCGGTTATTAATGGTATCGAAGTCGCGGGCGGCTCGATTCGTATTCACAGGCAGGACGTGCAGCGTCTCGTCTTCAAAGCGCTCGGCCTGTCGGAAGAGAAGGCGCGCGCGCGTTTCGGCTTCTTCCTCGACGCGCTCGAATACGGAACGCCCCCGCATGGCGGCATCGCCTCCGGCATCGAGCGTTTGATGATGGCCCTGACCGGCATCGAGAATATCCGCGACGTGATGGCTTTCCCGAAGACGGCATCGGCGGCGGACTTGATGATTGACGCGCCCGGCGAACTCGACCCGCAGCAGTTGAAAGATCTGGGCATCGGCATCACGAAAGAATAAGTCTCGACATGACGAAGGTTTGAACCGCGGGACATGGACGTTCTCGTGATGCACGGGTGAGCGAGCAATGAAAAAAGGCGCGGCTGAGAATACGTTCTCAGTCGCGCCCTTTGAACAGGTGCTTAAGTACAACACTTATTCGCAACTGGCGAAGAATGTCTTGGCCGAGTCGAGGGCAGACTGACAGCCTTGCGCCATCGCGGATTTGCCCGCCTCGGTGGCCGCGGCTTTCTTCCACTGATCGCGATACTGTTCGAGCGAATTGCGGTAAGCGGCCTTGGCGGCCTCAGGCACTTTGGGGCTAGCCATGCACTTCTCCATCTTCGCCAGATATTCATCGCACGAGGCGACGCCGATACTCGTCCCGCTGCTCGTCGTTGTCGTGGTGGTGGTCGTCGTCTTCGTGGTATTGGCGGTCGTTACGGTGTTGGTGTTAGTCTCTGCGGTGTTGTCGCAGCCGGACAGCGCAAGCGTTGTGAGCGCGCACGCGGCGAGCGTCAGAAAGATTCTTCTCATCACATATTTTCCTTTTCTGGAATCAGACCCGTAGTGCGGGCGCATTGGTAGAGCGCAGGCTCAAGACTTATGGCGAGAGTTCATCCGTCTTTTTGCGCGTGCATCATAGAGTCTGAATGACGCGTTGTAAATGGCGGCGCGGGCGTGTGAGGGGCGAAGGGCAAAGTCTGTGTTTCGACCCGACGCGCGACTCGCTGCTGTGTGAGCAGGCGAAAGGAAATACTCGATCCTGATTCTGCGTCGAACGTTGATTGATGAGATATACGCGCACGCGCGCGCGACGAGGCCGCACGAGTGTTGCGGCGAGGTCGGAGGGCGTGAAAGTACGGCGCAGACGATCTATGCGATGCGCAACGTCGCCCCCGATGCGCTCGTGCGCTACGAAGCGGCGCACGAGGATTTGACGCTCGCGCAGAGGCTGATGCGCGAGCGCGGCGAACGACTGCTCGGCATTTATCACTCGCACCCGGACGAGGCCGACCCGACGCCCTCGGCGACCGACGTGCGGGTGGCCTATTACACTGAGGCGGTGTATTTTATTGTCGGTTTCGACGCGGAGGGCGCATGCGTGCTGCGCGCCTTTCGCATTTTCAAGGAACGACCCTTCGATGAGCACGGGCGCTGGGAGCGCGCGGGGTTCGTCGTCGCCGAAGATTAAATCGGGAACGCGAACCCGACGCGCCCTGTCTTCGTAGTAGCATTTATGTCGGAAAAGAGAAGCAAGTACGATACAGATCCGCTCGACCCTGATTTCGTGCGTCGCACGGAAGAGATGCTTGGCGCGACGCGGAATATTTCCTCCGCACAAACCGAGCGGCAGCCCCAACGCGACCCCGCGCAGGAAGAACCGACGCGCCGCTTCGACGAGGCGTTCTCGAACTCGTACCCGTCCGTCTTCGTCCCGCCCCTCTATCAGCCGCCCCAACAGGCGCAGCCGCACACGACCTTCGGCGCGGGGCCGGGCCAGCCGCCCGCCACGACGACCATGCCCACACAAGGCCCTTCGAGTCCGTACGACCCGCACGCGCGCCCCTCTTCGCGCCCCGTGACACGGCTCGGCATCGCCGAGAATGTCGCCAACGTGCTGCCTTACGCGCCTTTTTATATCGGTGCCGTGATGTCCATCATCGAACTGCTCCGCGTGCCGCGACATGAGACGCGGACGCGCTTTCACTCGGCGCAGGGTTTTGCGCTTCACGCCGCGATTCTCGGCTTACAATTTCTCTTCGGCACCATCTCGCTCATCACCGGCAGCAGCTTCGGCAGTACGATGTTCAAGCTCGCCGCTTTCATCTTCCTCATCGTCTCGATGGTGCGCGTCTGGAAGGGCAAGCCGCACCACATCGCCCCGCTCGACGACGCGACCGCGTGGATCAATCATAAAATCGAGCCGATGAAATAGGGGACGACCGGCCCCCTCCTCTCCGACTCCCGCGAATCGCCCTCATTCCGCCCGGCGATTTGTGTTAATCTCGCACACGGTTCGTCTCTCTTCTTTTGGCGACGTGCATTCCAACATAATTTTTATGACCTCCTTGAGAAGGAATCTTTTCGCGCCGCTCCTTGCGTTCGTGCTGCTCGCGGCATCTCTTTCGCTCGCGCCTGCGACGGCCCTTGCGCAACGACGGCGCGCACGCAGTTCTCCGGCGCGCACGGCGGCATCCCGCGTCTCACCCATTGGAAACACGGGGGCACGCTTAAGCCAGATCGCCGACGCATACCTGCGCGGGCATTACTCTTTCAACCCGACGGAGGCCACCTCAGCGGGCCTGCACGAGTTCGACACGCGACTTGAAACGCGCAGCCGCGAAGCCATACGGGACGAGGTCGGACGGCTTCGCGCGGTGCTCGCCGATTTATCGCGCGTGCCGGAATGGAGGCTCGCGCCCGAATCACGTTACGACTATCTCGTCCTTCAATCACACGCGCGCTCTCGTCTCCTTGAACTCGAAGACGTGCGTATGTGGCAGCGCGACGCGAACGTTTACGGCAACCTCGTCGCGGCGAGCATTGACAGCATCCTGAAGCGCAACTACGCGCCGATTGAGGGCCGTCTGGACGCGGTGCTCGCGCGCGAGCGTCAGGTCGGGCGTCTGCTCGCGGAGGCGCGCGATAATCTGGAAACGCCGCCGCGCATTTACACCGAGAC
>JBAVPI010000577.1:0-1664 GCA_049692915.1 Pyrinomonadaceae bacterium | reverse complement strand
ATCCGTGCCTTCGTCCGCACGCAGGAAATTTTGACGCCGCCCGCACGAGAGAATCTGACCGTCGCGGAAACGCCGGAGTACGCTCGCGCCATCGCCTTCGCCGCGACGGATGCGCCCGGCCC
Source organism: Pyrinomonadaceae bacterium (assembly GCA_049692915.1). Lineage (GTDB taxonomy): Bacteria > Acidobacteriota > Blastocatellia > Pyrinomonadales > Pyrinomonadaceae > JAIVJG01. The sequence continues at coordinate 1,542 of JBAVPI010000577.1, read as the reverse complement.
GTTCGAGCGCGTGGCGAACGAGGCTTTCTACTACGTCACCCCGCCCGACCCCGCTTGGACGGCGCAGCAGCAGGATGAGCATCTCGGCCACTACAATCGCTACGGGCTGACGATCACCTCGATTCACGAGGCTTACCCCGGCCACTATTATCAATTGATGAAGTCGCGGCAGACCACTTCGCGCGTCCGCGCCGCGCTCGGCTCGTCCATCTTCGTCGAGGGCTGGGCGCACTACTGCGAGGGGATGATGCTCGACGAAGGGTTCGGCGGCAACAACCCTAAATTGCGTCTCGCACAGCTTGAGCGCGCGCTGTTGCGCCTGTGTCGTTATCTCGCCGGGATACGCATGCACACCGGCGGGATGAACTACGACGAGGCCGTCGAGTTCTTCATGCGCGAAGGCTATCAGTCACGCACCAACGCCGGACGCGAAGCGCGTCGCGGGACGCTCGATCCCACCTATCTCGTCTCCACGCTCGGCAAGATGGAAATTCTGCGCCTGCGCGAAGACTGGCGACGGCAGATGGGCGACTCGTTCCGCCTCGGCGACTTTCACGACCGCCTGCTCAGTTACGGCATGCCGCCCATACGCATTCTGCGCATGGCGATGCTCGGCGACGATGGCGGCGGCGGTGGGGCGCGCGGCGACACAAGCGCAGAGGCGAACGCGGCGACGGAAGACGCGAAGCCTCTGGACTTCTCCGTGCTGGCGACGGGCACGATGAGTCGCTACGAAGGAGGTCGGGCCGTCGAGTTGATAACGAATGAGCCGGATTGGGAGAAGGCTTGGAGCTTGATCGGCGCGACGGGGCCGGGCGCGGCGGGCCTGCCGGAGGTCAACTTCAATACGCGCGCCGTCATGATTGTGTATCAGGGACGACAGAGCACAGCCGGATACGGCGTCGAGATTACGGGCATCAAGCGCGTTGGCACTGTGCTTGCTGTGAGTGTCAACGAGCGGCGTCCCGCGTCTGGACTTGTTACAGCACAGGTCATCACTTCACCCTTTGTCGCCGTCTCAATACAGCGACCGCCGACGGGTGCAACAGTGCGGTTCGAGGGCGACGGAACGGGGATTAAGACTTTAGAACCAAAGCGCAACGGAAATCTGAGACCCCGCGGGCGGGCGGGCAGAAGACGGGGACGGCGCGGGCAGTAGGCTTAAAATAAAGCCAACCGGCGCGTCCTGAAAATCATCTTAAGCAATGTCGTGATGAGTGTCGCGGGGCGGCGACGGAACGACGAAAGATTCGACGCACTCTCTCCCCTGTTCGCGCGGTTTTATTCGGCTTCAATTAAAATTGACCGGGGGAAGAGAAGCTTTGCAGTTTCAAGCGACACGACCTCCTGACCGGGTTCCGGGGATCGTGTCGCTTCTCAATTTTAGAGAGCCAATCTTTAACGCGCTTCTTTTGTCGGAGCGCGGATTCGTTGGAGGGAATTAACATGACGACTATTAATAGAGACCGCTCGCAGGGCTTGGCCGCGTGGTTGATGGCGCTGGCGTTGGTGGCGATGCCGCTCGCCGCGTTGGGGCAGACG
>JBAVPI010000576.1:0-1928 GCA_049692915.1 Pyrinomonadaceae bacterium | reverse complement strand
GGCACAGTGGCAACGGCAGCGGCGGGAGACGGCGCAGGCACAGTGGCGGCGCGCGTCTCCGACGCAGGCTTAGACTCACCGGCATGACCGAAGAGCGAACCGGCGAAGGTCTGCGTCGGAGGCGGCGCAGTCTGTTTCTCGCGCGGCGCGGTCTGTTGCGCGAGGGCCGCGATTGCGGACGAGCCGCACAGGAGCACGACCGCCATGAGCTTTACGGAGAGATGTCGAATACGATGCGTCATAATTTCAACCCGTGAAATTTCGGACGACGCGCGACGAAGAATAGTTCGCGCGTCTCTAACCAACCGCCACGGCTTAATGCCTGCCGATCAATCCAAAGAACGAACCCATCGCCGTCGCGGCCCGACGACGCGCCCACGCGAACGGGGCGACGATAAGTGAACCCGCGCGCCCCCAGATGCGGCTGTGGCCGAGGTCGTCGAAGAGTGAATAAAAGACGGGCACGGCGAGGAGCGTCAGCAACAGACACAAACTCTGACCGCCGACGACGAGCACGCCGATGGAACGATTCGTGCCCGAACCCGGCCCGCTCGAAACGACGAGCGGCGTCATGCCCGCGACGAGCGCAATCGTCGTCATCAGGATGGGACGCAGCCGGTCGCGGTTCGCCTGAATAATCGCTTCGAGTCGTTCCATGCCGTGCGCGCGCAGTTCGTTCGTGTGGTCAATCTGGAGAATCGCGTTCTTCTTGACGACGCCGAACAAGAGCAGCAGGCCGAGGCCGGAGAAGATGTTGACGGTCTGTCCCGTCAACAGAAGCGAAAGGATGCCGAACGGAATCGCGAGCGGCAGCGTCAAAAGAATCGTGACGGGGTGGATGAACGACTCGAACTGCGCCGCCAGCACCATGTACATGAAGATGAACGAGAGCGTGATGGCGAGCAGAAAGTAGTAGCCCGCGCGTCCCAACTCTTTCGAGCGACCGGCGAGGCCCGTCGTGTACGAAGGGTCAACGTTGATCTCTTTGACGAAGGCGTTCAAGCGGTCAATGACGGCGGACTGCGAGCCGCCCGGCTTGACGTTGGCGGTGAGCGTCACCTGTCGCTGGCGGTTGAGCCGGTCAATCGCCGACGGCCCCGTTCCCTCTTCAACGTGCACGACGCTGTCGAGACCGACGACGCCGCCCCGGCCCGAAGCGACGAAGAAGTTGCTGAGCGACGCGGCGCTCGTGCGGGCTTCGCCGATGGCGCGCACGCGCACGTCGTATTGATCCGTGCCCTCGTTGAAGGTCGAAGCCTTCTGACCGGCGACGAGAACGTTGAGCGCCTGCGCGATGTCGCCGACGCGGACGCCCAGATCAGCCGCACGCGCGCGGTCAATGACGACCTGCAATTCCGGCTTGCCGACGACGAGCGAAGAGTCCACGTCCACCACGTCGGGGATCGTCTTCATCTTCTGGAGCAGCTGGTCTGAATAGCCCGTCAGCTTCTGCAAATCGGGGCCGCCGATGACGTATTGAATGTCGGAGTTGCGATTGCCGCCGCCCGAAATCGCCGCCACCGGCTGAACGCTCGTGCGCAACTCCTTCGGATACTTCTGCAAAAGCTCGCGCGCGCGGAGCATCAAGTCCTGCTGTCCCTCGGTGCGCTCCTTGATGTCGGCGAGCTTGACGTAAATCGAGGCGTTGTTGACGAGTTCCTGCTGGCCGCCGCCGATGGTGACGAGCGTGTCGGTGACGCCCGGCAACCCGTGCACGTCCGCGGCGATCTTCTCGACAAGGGCGGAAGTGGCGGCGATGGTCGAGCCTTCGGGCGCGCGCACGCTGACCTCGAACTGCGATTGATCGTCCACCGGCAAAAAGTTTTTGCCGACGAATTTGAAGAGCGGCACGATGCTGATGATGACGAGCAGGCACAGTCCGACGACGGCCCAGCGGTGCGCCATCGAGAGCCGGAGCAGCCACGTAT
>JBAVPI010000575.1:0-1544 GCA_049692915.1 Pyrinomonadaceae bacterium | reverse complement strand
CTTTGGAACACGCTCAAGCTGAAGGTTCTCCACTACAACTTGGTTCACGCTGGCGTGTTGCCCAACTCATGACTCGGATTCACTTACGCCTTCTTCGGCACGGTCGGCGTTGACGATTTTAACTTTCGCGAGATGCGGCTGCTCGAACGCACGCTCGACGCGCTCGGCGTCGTCAACCGTCTCGCGACTTTCGACGGCAAGCACGGTTGGTGTTCCGAAGCGGTCTGCGCCGAAGGAATCGAGTGGATGGAACTGCTGGCGATGAAGCGCGGGCGCAGGGGAAGGGACGACGCGTTTGTGGAAGGCGCGCTCGCACGCCTGTCCGCGCGCGTTGAAAGTTTGAAGCGAGCCGAAGACGCATACGAGCGTTACGTCTTGCTCAAAGTTATCGCGACGACTTTTGACGGCCTGCGCGACGTGGCGCGATTCAGGGACGAGGCTGCCGCGCTCAAGGAGTCGAAAGAATTTCGCGCGGCGCTCGCCGCAGAGGAGCGGCAGTTCGCGGACGAGGGGCGGCACGCGCAGGAGATCGTCGGCGCGGGTCGCGGCCTGCTCAACCCCTCGACGCACGACGCGGCGCTCGCACGGCTCAAGAACGTCATCGCGCCGCTCGATGAACAATCGAAAGCGGAAGCGGACGGGGCCGCGCGCCGCGTCGCGCGCCGGACGCTCGGTACGGTTTACGCCGAAACGCTCGAAGCCGCGCTCTTCCGCTACGCGCCGCAGAAAAATTACAAGTTCGCCGCAGTTAATCTCGAACTCGCCGCCGCCGTGCTTCCCGCCCTCGCCGAAACCGAGTTTGAGTTGGCGCGCGTGCTTGCCCTCGACGGGCGTAAAGAGGACGCGCTCGCCGCCCTCGAACGCGCCGTCGAAAAAGGCTTTCGCGACGGCGAGCGCATCGAGCATGAAGACGCCTTCGCCACACTGCGCGGCGGGAAGAAATATGAACAACTCAGGGCGCGCATCAGGTCAGGCAGTGCGAAATAGGGACGGCGGCGCGCGCGTGCGGACATAAAAAATCGCATCGAAGACGCCCTCAGCCCAGACAAAGCGCCCCGGTTCGCCGGGACATTCCGCGTCAGTTATCAATCCGCCGTGCGTCGGTGTTAACATTCGCGCTATGCAACCTCTCGAAGAGTTGTTGGAAGAGTGCGGGCGGCTGCACGGGCACATGTGCGCGGGGCAGTTGCTCGGCGCGCGCATGGCCGTGCTTGGCTGTCGTCTGATCGGCGTCGAAGAACCGCGTGGCGTTGACCGCAAGAAGCTGATCGTGTGGGTCGAGATTGATCGCTGCATGGCCGACGCCGTGAGCGCCGTGACGGGCGCGCGACTCGGCAAGCGGAGTCTGAAGTATCTTGACTACGGCAAGGTGGCGGCGACTTTTCTCAACAACGAGACGGGCGAGGCCGCGCGCGTCGTGGCGCTCGAAGAGTCGCGCCAACTCGCCGACGCGCGGCATCCCGAAATCGAGAACAAGACGGAGCGGCAGTTTCGCACCTACCGCGAAGCGTCGGACGAAGAGTTGTTCAAGGTCGAGCGCGTCC
>JBAVPI010000574.1:0-10892 GCA_049692915.1 Pyrinomonadaceae bacterium | reverse complement strand
CTTCAGATAGGAACCCGCCGCTTCGATACGCTTTAGTAGTTCGCCTTCATCCGCTTGAAGTTTGTTGGCGATGACCAACGCCTCATCCTGTCTGGCTTTGGGCGCAACCGCGACGCCATCTTCATCGCCTACGACGAGATCGCCGGGATGCACTTCCACTCCTCCACAGATGAGCGGCGCATTCACGGAGGCCAGCCTGTAATGCCCACCTGCGGAACCAGCCGCCAAACCTCTTGCGAATGTTGGTAGTTGAATACGACGCAATTCCAGACGATCCCGAACTGAGCCGTCCACGACGAGACCGCCAAGCTGCCGAACTTTCATCAACAGTCCCAGAGTAGCGCCGAATGCCGCAAAATCGGCTCCATCTTCCAGCGCCATGACCAGTATCGTCGAAGCAGGAGCCGCTTCGATGGCACGTACAACTTCGAGGCCCAGAGCCATCGCGGGTGTGCTCTCATCCCTGACCAACTGAAGCGTTAGCGCCGGGCCGGCGAGCGCTCCACCCTCAATCAGACGGATCGCGCTCGACATATGACACCGCCTGCCGGTCAACTTCTCAGCGGCATCCGCAATGTCTGCGCTTTTCAGGTCTGGCAGTTTGACGGCAGAGCCAGCCATGTTATTTGGAGACGCTTGCTCCGGGCCTGAGTCCATAATTCTCCTTAGTCGGTTTGGCTAAACAGGTCTGTGCGTCGCCCTGAGATTCAGTTTCGCATCACGATTGACTCATAGCCTGCAACGGCCCTGCCGCAACAAAATCAATGTCCGCTTACCGGTTAAATGGGGCGTCAGGAGAGGGCGCAATTATTTGTCTCGTTCAGAAATAATGTCAAGAATAATCTAATCGGCATGCTTAATGCGACGAACTCTTGAGCGCGAAACGGCGCGCTCGCGCGGGTTGGCTACGAGCTTGCGCGCATGACCGTGCGTTACTTTTCAAATCAAAATTTTCTTGACAAGGACTCACGCGTTTTGTAGAGTGGCGACGCTGTCATAAGTTAATCTCAGGTTTCGTCGAACCTGTTCCAAACATCCTTACGTTCATTGATTTAGTTCAACTGCCCCAAAAAGTCTCCTCAAACCGTTTTAATAATTATGTGAAACAGAGTTGGTGGCATCTTAGATTTAACGCCCACTGCGATGTGAATCATGTTGTGGAAGCCGCCGCAGGTTCCGCCTAACGGTTGACTCATTTCCGGCTCTTTCGACAAAAGACCCATAATACAACTGCTCAGGGACATCTTGCCCTGTCCATTGAGCGTAATCTCTATAGACGGCGTTCAAGTTTCATACCTTTAGGCAGACCTCTCTGGTGCTGACCGGCAAAGTCTAACCCGCGTTAAATCTCCCCAACAACAACATGGGACAGAAAGGGGCGAAGCCTGCCCTGAGCATCTGCTTCTCGGGCATGCTGCTTATTGATTATGGAACAGGAGACTGGTCTATCCCCACCTCCCCAACACTCATGGTATGCCGTCAGGACTAGATCAAATTATGAAAAAATCACCGCCAATCTTCTCGAAGCCAAAGGCTTTGAGCAGTACCTTCCACTCTATCAGGTGCGAAAGCTGTGGTCTGATCGGGTGATGGAGAGCAGTCTTCCGCTGTTCCCCGGCTATGTCTTCTGCAAATTTGACGCGAGGTGTCGCACGCCGATTCTGAGCACACATGGCGTCGTCTCAATCGTCAGCTTCGCAGGTCAACCGGCACTCATCGCCGACGAGGAAATCAAAGCGGTTCAAGCGGTTCTTCGTTCCGAACGACTAACGGAACCATGCCCCTATCTCTGCGAAGGTCAACTAATCCGAATTAACCGGGGGCCTCTGGCGGGACTAGAGGGCATCCTTGTCAAGAAGCGGAACTGGCGCATCGTCATCTCGATCCAGATACTACGCCGCTCCGTCTCGGTCGAGGTTGACCCGGATTCGATTACTCCCATTTGAAGACCGAGTAACGCCAGTTCAGAGCCGGTCTTCACTTTGCGCACCCGCGACATACGGAGCAGAAGGGAGCCGCCCCACGCCTTATCCATTCCGCAGGTGCTGATCACCGTTTGAACAGAGAATGATACCAATGACATTTTTACAAAAAGAACGCGAGACACTTGAACGGTTTCTCCCCGGCCTCGACGCAAAACTCGCGGAGCTACCTTTGCAAGTAATGGAAAGTCCGGGGAGTCCGGCCTTGCAACTGTTTCGCGAGTACGGCGGGCCGGGCCTTTTAGTACCGTCGGAATATGGCGGCGCAGGAGCCAACCCGCTCGAAGTCACTCAAATTCACCGCGCGCTCGGCAGTCGCTCGCCTTCGCTCGCCATCGCCACCAACATGCACACATGCACGGTTGTCGCGATTCCGCCCTGCGCCGCGACGGCCGAGTTATTGCAGAGCATCGCTGAAAACAATCTGTATCTGGCTTCGGGCTTCGCCGACGGTCGCGCGGGTAGCAGCGTGCTCGTGCCCAATCTCAAAGCTGAACAGACTTCCGGCGGCTGGCTTCTCAGCGGCAGTAAGAAGCCGTGCAGTCTCTCGGAATCAATGGACTTCTTGACGGCCAGCGTCCTGCTTCCTTCACCCTCCGGTGCCGGTCAGGAGTTGGCGCTCGCCACGATTCCCGCCAGTGCTCCCGGCATAGTGGTTAAGCCTTTCACGGACAGATGGGTACTCGCGGGGTCGGAAACGAATGAGGTTGTGCTCACCGGTGTCGAGGTGTCGGACGAGTACATCTCTTATTTCGGCAATGCGGAGGAATTGAACTCGGCCATTTCAAAAGCCTTTCTTGTCTTCGAGTTATTTGTCTCGGCGTGTTATCTCGGCGTGGCGAGTGCTCTGGTGGAGCGCGTCATTGCGGAGAAGAGAGGTTGCCCGACCGAACGTCTCTCGCTCGCCATCGAGGTCGAGGGGGCGATGACGGCGCTTGAGGGCAGCGCGCACATGATCATGCTCGGATACGACGACGCTCCCGCCGTTGCCAAGTCTCTGTTTGTCCGCTACTCGGTTCAGCGGGCCATCGAAAGGGTCACGGCGCTCGCAGCCGAGTTGCTCGGAGGGATGGCATTTATGGGTTCGAGCGACGTAGCCACGCTCTTTGCCGCATCGCGTGCGCTGGCATTTCACCCGCCCTCACGTCTGAGCATCGCACCTGCGCTTGACGATTATCTGTCGGGACAGCCGCTCGTCATGCCGTAAAGATTATGCGGGCGTCCGTCCGCAGGCCGTTGAGGATGATGATGGAGTTGGCCGACAGGCCGTCTCTTCATTGCGCGAGCGACCGACACACCTTACGTAGATGATAACCATCTATGATTATCTTTCACATCGCCAAACTGCTGTTAATTACATCGGCGCACTTGGGCGGCTACCTGTTTGCCGCCGCTCGCACGAGCAGCGGGCACAAGCGTGCCGAGGTACAGGCGAAGTGGCTGCGCAATTATCTTGTCCGGTTAGGCCCGGTCTACATCAAGATGGGTCAAATCATCGCCACGCGTTCAGACCTCATCCCGGAAGAGTGGGTGAGCACCCTGAGAACGTTGCAGGATGCCGCGCCGCATATGAATGAGGCTCAAACCATCAGGCAGGTCGAGCAGGAATTGGGTCAGCCGATTGACCGCGTTTTTAAGGAGTTTTGTGTCCAACCCATCGCCAGCGCCTCCATCGCACAGGTTCATAAGGCGACTCTGCACGATGGCCGGAGAGCGGCGGTCAAGCTTGTCAAGAAAGACATCCCCCGACAGATTGACTCGAACCTGCGCGTCATCACATGCCTTGTCAGGCTGGTACATGCGATAGCTCCCTCAGCGCGCCGACTGAATTTGCCCAAACGTCTCGACGAGTTAAAGGGGCTGATCGTCAGCCAAGCGGACATGAAGCACGAAGCCGAGAGGCAAGAGATCATCCACGCGAACTTTCAGGGTCATAGTTTCGTCAGAGTGCCCGCCGTCTACAAGCAACTGAGCAGCTCAGGGATGCTCGTGATGGAGTTCATGGAGGGCATCAGCGGGAAAGACGTGCATCTGGTTCGCTATCCTCGTTGCCGTCTCGCGCAGCGCCTGCAAGACACCATCTACACGATGCTTTATATGCACGGGCTATGTCATGGCGACACCCATCCCGGCAACCTCTTTTTCACGGAGGACGGCAACCTGATTCTGCTGGACTTCGGCATTACCGTTGAGTTAAGCGAAGACGAGAAATGGGGTTTATCTTCCTTCTATTACGCGTGCATGCGCAAGGAGTGGGACATCGCGGTCGAGCGGTTCACAAAACATTTCGTCACGAATACGGATCGCCTGAAGGAAAACTGGTCAAGCTATTCCGCCGACATCGAGAAGATACTGCAATGGCATTTCGATACTCATTCGACGCGATGGTCTACCATCGCTTATTTCAAAGATATCAACACCGTCCTGCTCAAGTACGATGCGTTATACACGACGAACTTCACGAAGGTTGAGCTGGTATTTTTATCCTGCGAAGGCTTCGCCACACAGATTGATCCTGAGATTGATATCTGGAAGAACGCGCGCATTTTCACAGACCGCTATTCGCCTTATATCGGCGCGAGCGTCAAACGCACCTTCGATACTTACTTTGAAAAAAACATCCCTTCATCTCTCGCGATGCGCGATACGGCCAACGATTTCATGGTGGCCCCGACGCATATGCATCGCTACTTCTTTCCGAGCGCATATCCCCTCTTTGTCAAGACGGCCAGCCGCGGCCACATCACGGATGTTGACGATAATTGTTACGTTGACCTGTCGAGCGGCTACGGCCCGCACATCCTCGGCTATGCTCATCCGGCGATTACCGAAGCCCTCTCGGCACGATTGAACCTCGGCTTCGTCAACGCGCTCGGCAACGATGCGGAGGTGGAGTTGGCGCAGCTGATCGTCGAAGCGTTCGCTCCCGGCGGAAAGGCCATCCTGTGCAACTCAGGAACAGAAGCCGTGCTCGTCGCCGTCCGTCTGTGCAGGGCGTATCGCAGGCGTTCGAGAGTCGCGAAGTTGGAGGGACATTTTCACGGCTTCTCGGATATGGGTATGGTCAGTTCATGGTTTCGCTTCGCCGGGTCGAAGTACAAACCTCAGCCCATCGCAGGGACGGAAGGCTCTGATCGGGGGACGGTCGAAAACACGCTGGTTCTTCAATACGGACACATAGATGGTCTTGAGCGTTTGCGCGAAGAGGCCGACACGCTGGCCTGCATCATCTGTGAACCGATGCCGTCCTCTCTGGCGAACTACGACAAGGAGTTCTTACAAGCGCTGAGAAGCCTCTGTACGGAGTTGGATATCCCATTGATTTTCGATGAAGTCGTGACCGGCTTCCGCGTCGCCTACGGCGGCTCGCAGACGTTGATGGGCATCGTGCCTGACCTGACTTGCGTGGGAAAGATTATCGGAGGCGGACTTCCATGCGGCGGCGTCGTCGGCCTGAGGAAGCTGATCGAGATCGCGCGCAGTTCCGAAGACCCCTTCTTCGACTACGAGAACAAAGTGTTCGTCGGCGGAACCATGAGCGGGAACACTTTGAGTTGTACGGCCGGCGTCGCCGCCTTGAAGCACCTGAAGCAACACCCTGAAATTTATGTCGAGCTTGATACGAAAACCAACTGGCTGGCGAGCGAGTTCCGAGAGATCGCTGCGCGCAAAGGGATATCGTGTCGCGTCAACGCGCGCAACTCCATCTTCTCGCTGAACTTCACGCATCGGACTGCAAAATTCTATCGAGACAAACTCGCCGGCAGCAACTTCAAGGCGACTATCGCCCTCGCTTACTACATGCGCAAATACAGCGTGTACATGCCGGAACTCCACAGTTTCCTACTCAGCGCCGCCCATACGCAGGAAGACCTTGAGACGATAGCCGTCGCCTTCGACCAGAGTCTCGAAGAGATGCTCGCCGACGGTTTATTCGTAGTCTAACGCCCAATCCCGAAGAGCACCGGAGCGCCTGCCCGATCAATCCCGTGGCAGCCATATCAAGGCAACAGAGAACGCAGGAGACCAACCCTTATGTCTATCAATGGTCAGGAAAAATGGATTCTCTACAGCACCAACGACGAGGACAACAACTCCGAACTTCGAGCCTTGAACATCACCCCGGAAGATCGTGTGGTGAGCGTCACCGGAAGCGGTTGCCGCACCCTCAGTCTTTTAACGCAGAATCCACGGAGCGTCGTCTCTGTCGATTACTCGCCGGGCCAAAATTATCTGCTGGAACTAAAGCTGGCCGCCATCCGAAATCTTTCATATGACAGCCTGCTGGGGTTTTTAGGCATTGATAACTGCGAGATTCGTTTGAGCATCTTCGAGTCTCTGGCCGATCAAATATCTCCGCAGGCGGCGGCATATTTTCGCCGCCATCAATCTGCCGTTGAAAAGGGGATTCTGTTTTCCGGGAGGCACGAACGCTTCTATGTGCGAGTCGTTGCGCCGATGGTTCATCTGCTTTTTGGCCGCGCTTTGAAGAAGATATTTAGCTGCTCAAGTATCGAAGAGCAACGAAAAATCTATCGCGAAGAGATTGACGGCAAGCTCTGGCGCGCGCTCATCCGCCACGGCTTTTCGGAACGGACGCTGCGCATGATTCTCAATGACGACAAGTATCACATTGAGATTGACGTGCCTTCAATCGGCGACTACATGCTTGAGCGTCTGGAGCATACTTTTTCCAATCATCTCGCCAGAGATAATCACTGGGTCAGCTTCATGTTCAATGGCAAGTATCCGAGCAGAACCTCTCTTCCACACTTTCTGCTCAAGGAGAACTACGAGGCGATCCGTCGTGCTTCGACCGAGTTGACGCCCTTCACAGGCAATCTCATCGAGTATTTGAAGAGTCTGCCGGATCAGTCCGTAGATAAATTTTCGCTGTCCGACGTGACGAGCTGCATTAACAAAGAGGAGTTCAATGTTCTGCTCGACGAGGTGTTTCGCACGGGCCGCGCGGGCGGACGCCTCTGCTATCGAAACTTTCTGGCTAAGTACTCCGTCCCGCAGGACGGGGGCGCGAGGATGCGCCGCGACGATGCGATTTCGTCTGCGCTTGACCGCGACGATCTGGCCTTTGCCTATTCATTTGAAGTAGCAACTATCGCGGCTGCATCGTGAAACGGTCACGGCGTTCGCGACTGAGGGGATTCAAATCGCGAAAGTAACGCAGTGCGTACAGAGCAAGCGAGGATGTCATGGCTATAACCCTACAGAGCAGTGAGCGTTCGTGTCTCACAATCGTCGAAGCCATCTACGAGCACTCGGTTAATAACGCGGAGAAGTTAGCCTACGGGTGCATTTCGTCGGAAGGAACTTTGCAGTGCGCTTTGACTTACGGGGAGTTGTTGAGCCGCTCCGAGAGCGTGGCGACGGAGTTGCTCCGCTTCTGCGAGCCGGGCGACAGGGCCATCCTGCTGTTCCACGGCGGCACGGAGTTCATCGTTTCATTTCTGGGGTGTTTGATTGCGGGAGTGCTGCCTGTGCCCGGCTATCCGGTGCGCGTACCGGCGTCCACCGCGCCCGCGCGAAACTTTGAACGGCTGGTTCCGATCATCTCGAATGCCGAACCGAAAGTTGCTCTCAGCACGCGACTCGTCGTTGACCGGCAGGCGGAGTTGAGCACAACGGAGCCGATCTTCTCTACCCTCCAATGGATTGCCGTCGAAGAGATTCCCGATCAGCCGCTTGAGTTTCGCCCACAGGTGTCGGGCAGCGACATCGCGTTTCTCCAGTACACTTCCGGGTCAACGTCCGTGCCCAAAGGGGTGATGGTTACACACCAAAATCTCATCTCGGTATTCAAAGACATGGATGCTAGTTGGACGCACGACGATTCGTCTGTGATGGTCGCGTGGGCACCCGTGTTTCATGATATGGGCCTGATTCATGGCATCCTCTTTCCCTTATACTTTGGTTTCCCCGTTTACACGTTGATGGCGGCTTCGGTGTTGCAGCAACCGAAGCGTTGGCTTGAGGCTATCACGCGTTTTCACGGAACCCATTCGGCGGGGCCGAACTTTATCTTCGATCTCTGTCTCAGGCGCATCTCCGAGGATGACAAGAGGGAACTCGATCTCTCCAGTTTGCGTGCGTGCCTGACCGGCGCAGAGGCTGTCAGGCATAAGACGCTGCACCGATTCCGCGAGGCGTTCGCGCCCTGCGGCCTGCGGCCTGATGCGATTCAGCCGGGATACGGTCTGGCCGAATTCACCTTAACGGTCTCCGGCGTAGATGTCGGGCGCGTGCCGCGAACAGTGCACCTCGATGCCGCGGCCTGTGAACAGGGACGCGTGGTTCTGGCGGACGCCCCGCAGGATGGTGCGACGCGCAGCTACGTCAGTTGCGGCTGGACGCATGTGGGCAGCGACATACGGATTGTTGACCCACAGAGTCTGCACGAGCGCCAACCGCACGAGATCGGAGAAATCTGGGTACGCGGCGCAAATCTCACACAAGGGTACTGGGGCAATCAAGAGGCGACTGAGAAGGTCATGGGCGCGCGGCTCATAGACGGCAGCGGGCCATACCTGCGGACGGGCGATCTCGGTTTTGTGATTGACGGCGAGGTCTATATTGCCGACCGGCTCAAAGACCTGATTATCATCCGTGGCCGCAATCTCTATCCGCATGACATTGAAACCACTGTCGAAGAGTCGCTGCCGGAAGTGCGCGTCGGTCGTTGCTGCGCATTTTCGTTGGACAATGAAGAAGGCGAGGCGCTGGTCATCGTCGCCGAGGTGGAGAGGGCGCAGCGGCACAACTTCGATCCGGCAGAGGTCTTCGCGCGGCTCCGCGAAGCCGTCAGCATTCATCACGAGGCCGAACTCTACGATGCGGTCTTCGTGCGGACAGGAACTTTCCCCCTGACTTCGAGCGGAAAGGCGCAACGCCAGAAGGCACGTCAAGAGTATCTCGACGGCACACTCCACGCCGTCGCTCAGATACGCGAGCCGAACAGTCCGGGTCTTTCCGCGCAAGATAAAATCTACGAATACAGGTTCGCAGAGGTGCGCGCATGGCTCATCGCATACCTTTCGGGCAAGCTGCTTCAACCCGCCGAGAAGCTACCCACTCAACAATCATTTCAACGCCTCGGACTCGACTCTCTTTCGCTCATCGAGATGGTGCTGGAGCTTGAAGAATTCACAGGGCAGATGCTTGAACCATCGGTCGTCTTCGAGCAGCCGAGCATTGAACAGTTGAGTGATTACGTCACCCGCAAACAGATTGCGGCGCAGATATCCGCCGAAGCCCCTCGCTTCGGTCAACAAACGGGCGCACCCGGAAAGTGATTCCCTGTAGGACTTCGACGACTCAGGAAACCAACCCCGGAGCGCGTTGCGCCGGGATATTCCAAGTGCTGGAATAGCAGGAGGAAAAGATGAAACTGGCAGGCATCGAGGCGGTCATTCCGTCACGCACGGTTGATAATAAAACAATCAAGTCTATGGTCACGGAGCAGAGCACCGCGACGCTGAAAGATCAGTTACGCGCGGCCCTCAGCCGGATTGATTTTTACCTGACGTATTCAGCCTCTAATGAGCGGCGATGGTTGGCCGACGAGGAATCACCATTCGACCTGTTGGAGAAAGCGGTCGAGGGCGCGCTCTCGCAGGCGTCCGCCAAGAGATCGGATGTTGAATTAATCATCTACACGGGAGTTGACCGTGGTTTTCTGGAGCCTGCGATGGCCTACATGGTCGGCGCAGCCTTCGGTATGCCCGAAGCACATTGCTTCGACATTGTTGACGCCTGCATGAGTTGGACGCGCGCCGCCTTCATCGTCTCGAACCTGCTTGAGACGGGGCAATACAAGAATGCGTTGATCGTTAACTGTGAGTGCAACATGCGCTATGGCGGGCGACTCAATCCGAAATGCTTCCGCCTGAGCAGCGCCGAAGAAGTCGAGTGGAACTTCCCGGCTTACACGGTCGGCGAAGCCGCCACGGCGACATATTTCGTGCGCGACAATTCAAGGCCGTGGGAGTTTCACTTCATCAGCGCGGCCAATCACAGCGACCTTTGCAGCCTGCCGCTCGACGGGTTTGATCGCTACTGCAAGCCGGGGCCGCGCATCGGTCGCAACGGCCCGAATCAGTTGACATCCTTCGGCTCTGATCTGTTCAGGGCAGGGAAGATACCCGGAATTGAAGTTTTCAATCAACTCTCCATCCCGCATGATGAAATCAAAGCCATCTTCCCGCACGCTGCTTCAAAGCGTTTGTGGTGGGATATGGGTTCGGAAATCGGCGTCGCGGATAAGATTCACTTTGTTTACCCGCACTACGGCAATCTGGTCTCGGCCTCGGTTCCCACTGCCATCACAGAGGCGTTGAATGAAGGGTCAATCCGTGAATCCGACACGCTTGTCGGCTGGGTCGGGAGCGCCGGAATCTCGTTTGCATCATTCGCATTCCAACTTTGAAGGCATCGCCATGCGCTTCATGTGGCACAGGCTACATGGAGACTGTGCGTGTCACTGCCGCTCTTCATCGGGAGTCGCCCTTCGCACATTTCGGAACGGAATCAACGTCATGATCTTTGCGTGCGATGTTTGTGCAGAAGCTTTGGGTATCGGAAAGATTGTGTAATTCGAGGTAAGAAGATTAAGGAGGCGCGGAATGGAGCAGGTTCGAGATTTACAGTCCAACGGCGACCCGAAACGATCCATCTTCCTCATCGGCGATTACGGCGCGCAACCGTGGAATCGTGACCGCTCCATCAAAGAGCCGCTTGAAGCAGGGCTGCGAGTAGTGTTTGCGAAACTGGCGTCGGATCATTCGGAGACCATTCTTCCTAAAATCCATCGCGACTCCGACCCCTCCTCCGACGCTCGCCTCCTCCCTCACGCTACAGAAATCCTTCCCGACCTCCCCGGTGATATCTCCGATGCAC
>JBAVPI010000573.1:0-3379 GCA_049692915.1 Pyrinomonadaceae bacterium | reverse complement strand
ACTCTCTCCCCTGTTCGCGCGTTTTTATTCGGGTTCAATTAAAATTGACCGGGGGAAGAGAAGCTTTGCAGTTTCAAGCGACACGACCTCCTGACCGAGTTCCGGGGATCGTGTCGCTTCTCAATTTTAGAGAGCCAATCTTTAACGCGCTTCTTTTGTCGGGGCGCGGATTCGTTGGAGGGAATTAACATGACGATTATTAACAGAGACCGCTCGCGGGGCTTGGCCGCGTGGCTGATGGCGCTGGCGTTGGTGGCGATGCCGCTCGCCGCGTTGGGACAGACGCGCGTCGAAGTGCCGAAAAATAAGTACAGCGTCAACGACGACGTGCAGGCCGGTCAGCAGGCGGCGCAGCAAGTTCGACAGCAGATGCCGCTTCTGCGCGACACCACTGTCGATAACTTGGTTCAATCCGTCGGTCGTCGCCTCGTCTCGGCGATTCCCTCGGAGTTCCAGCACCCTGAGTTTCGTTACACGTTCGAGGTGGTTGACGCGCGAGACATCAACGCCTTCGCGCTGCCGGGCGGCCCGACCTTCGTCAACCGCGGCATGATCGAGACGGCGCGCAACGAGGGCGAACTGGCGGGCGTGATGGCGCACGAACTGAGCCACGTCGCGCTGCGTCACTCCACTGCGCAGGCGACCGAGACGCAGAAATTTCAGATCGGCTCGGTGCTCGGACAGATCGCAGGCGCGGTCATCGGCGGCGGCATCGGTCAGGTCGTCGGCGCGGGCAGCCAGATCGGTTTCGGCGCGGGCGCTTTGAAGTACAGCCGCAAGTACGAGTCGCAGGCAGACATCCTCGGCGCGCAGATTATGGCGCGCGCCGGTTATGACCCGCGCGACCTCGCGAACGTCTTCAGGACGATTGAGCAGCAGGGCGGGAGCGGCGGCCCGGAGTGGTTGAGCGATCACCCGAATCCGGGCAATCGCTATGAACGCATCCAGCAGGAAGCCGCGATGCTCCGCGTCAACACGAACGCGGGGGCGCAGGACACGCGCGCCTTCCGCGATGCTCAGGCCCGTCTGCGCGGCTTTCCGCGCGCACGTACGATGGCGGAGATCGCGCAGAGCGGCCAACGTTATCCCAATCAGAGCGGCGGTAATCCAGAGGGAGGAAACTATCCGCAGCAGCAGGATGACAATTACACGCGCGGCGAGCGCGTCGCGTATCCTTCGGCGCGCTACCGTCAGCAAGGCAATAATTTTTTCCGTGCGGCGATTCCAGACAACTGGCAACAGACGGGCGGCGACGGTAACTCCATCTCTTATGCTCCCGCAGGCGCATCCGGTCAGCAAGGCATCACGCATGGTGTGATGTTCGGCACAGAGCAGTCGCAGTCCGCCAACTTGCGGCAGGGAACGCAGCAACTCGTCAACGGACTGTTGCAGGGCAGCAACTCGTACCTGCGCCAGCAGGGCGCTTATCAGCCCACGACTCTGAATGGGCGCAACGCTCTGACCACCACTCTGACGGGTCGCTCGCCGATTACGGGTCGGGCCGAACGGGTCACGATTGTGACGACGTTGCTCGGCGGCAACGGCCTGTTCTACATGGCCGGCGTTGCGCCGAGCGATGAATACGGCACGTACCAGCGGACGTTTCAGGACATCATGCGTTCGTTGCAACTCAGCGATCAGAACTGAATTGATTGGACGGCGGCCAGCTTGAATTGATGCGACGGGCCTGTCTGAAAAAAGACGGGCCTTTCGCTTTTTATTAAAGCGACGGAGGAGGAAATCATCTCATGGCGAGAGGTTGGGAGAGCAAAGCAGTCGAGGCGCAGATGGAAGAATCCGACGCCCGTCAGTTAGAGCAATTGTTGCCCGCCGAGATGTCTCCCGCCGTTCGCGCGCGCCGCGAGCGGCTCGAATCGCTCAGGATGAATCGCTCGCGCACGCTCGAACAATTGGAGCACACGACGCGCAGCGCCCATCGAGAGATGCTCAAGCGCACGCTCGTCGCGCTTGAGAGGGAGATGGCCGGGTTGGAGTAAGACGGGTTGGGAAAGATGTCGGATGAAATTATGGTCGGACGAATTAGCGTCCGGCCATCTACATTTTCGGGTGCGGCTTTCAAATGTTTGCGCACTTATCCCGTCCAAATGTTTGCGCGGTTAGCCCGTCGCGGGAATCTCCGCACCGCATTCGGGACAGAACTTCGGCGTGCCTTCGGGTTCGTGGCCGCAAGCGCCGCACGTCGGGCGCGGTGGCGCGGTCGGAGCGCCGCACTCAGGACAGAACTTCGCCTTGCCGACTTCCGCGTGACACGCGGAGCATGTTGGTTGAGACAATGCTTGCTCCTCGCCCGTCGCGCTGTCTCGCTCTTCTGAACTCACGATAGAAGCCTCCACTTTTTCAAAGCGCGGCAGTAGTCATAGTCGTTGTAACTTCGCCGCCACAACCTCGACCCGGATGGCATCACTTCAAGTAAACGTGACGGGTAATAAGATAAAAAACTTTGTCTCTCCTGTCACCCGTCACGCGTCGCGACTTTTAGCTTCCTGCCATAACGCTTCCATCTCGTCGAGCGTGGCGGTGTCGAGCTTGCGCCCTTGAGCCTCGATGCCGCGCTCGATGTGTTGAAAGCGACGGCGGAACTTACGGTTTGTGAGCTTGAGTGCGGATTCGGGTTCGACTGATAGGTGACGCGCGATGTTCGTGACGGCGAAGAGCACATCACCGACCTCCTCGCGCACGTGCGCGTCCTTCGCATCGCCGCCGACGCCGTCCGCTTTATCTTTGTCGCGCACACGGATTGCGGCGCGAAGTTCTTCAATCTCCTCTTGAAGCTTATCGAAGACATCCTCGATTTTTTCCCAGTCGAAGCCGACGCGCGCCGCCTTCGTCGTCAGCCCGTGCGCCTCCATCAATGCGGGCGCTTTCGCCGACACGCCGTCGAGCAGCGACGAATCGCCGCCCCCTTTGCCAGCCGCGCGCTTCTCTTCAGCCTTGATTGCCTCCCAGTTGCGCAGCAGTTCTTCGTTATCGCGCACCGACACATCGCCGAAGACGTGCGGGTGACGACGCACCATCTTGGCATGAATCGCCCCGACCACATCGTCAATCGTAAACTCGCCGCGCTCGCCCGCGAGTTGGCAGTAGAAGACGATCTGAAAAAGCAGGTCGCCGAGTTCGTCGCGCAATTCGGAGGGGCGTCCCTCTCGTGCTGCCTCGACGGCCTCGAACGCTTCGTATGCTTCTTCCAACAACATCGGCGCGAGAGTCGCGTAGGTCTGCTCTCGATCCCAGGGGCAGCCGTCGGGCGAGCGCAGCCGCGCCATCAACGCGACGAGATCGGTCAGGGTGGTCGGCATAGAGAAGAGTCTAAAGTCTGGAATCGGAAGTCACAAGTCAAAAGTTTTTGCTTCATGCACCG
>JBAVPI010000572.1:0-3926 GCA_049692915.1 Pyrinomonadaceae bacterium | reverse complement strand
GCCCGCACGTACCTGCGCCCGGTGCGCCCCTCGGTCGCCTTCAACCTCGTTGACGGCGTGATTCGCATGGCCTTCTTTCTCACGATGATCTTCAGCTTCTCGCTGATGAAAGACATCCGCCGCGTCTTCGAATATCACGGCGCGGAACATAAGACCGTCTTTACGTGGGAGGCGGGCCTGCCCTTAACGGTCGAGAACGCGCGTCCGCAACCGCGACAGCACCCGCGCTGCGGCACGAGTTTTCTAATGGTCGTGATGCTCGTCTCCATCGTGCTCTTCTCCATCATCAAGTTCGACTCGCTCGTCTATAACATGCTCGTGCGCGTCGCGCTGCTCCCGCTCGTCGCCGGTCTCTCATACGAAATCATCCGGCTCTCGGCAAAGCGCGAGGGCAGTTTTGTTTTCAAGCTTATCACCATGCCCGGCGTCTGGCTGCAAAACATCACGACGAAAGAGCCGGACGACAGCCAGCTCGAAATCGCCATCATCGCGCTCAAGGAATCGCTCAAGCTCGAACCCAAGCCGGAAGAAGCGGCAGTCGCGCCGCTCGCGTGAGAATTTATGTTAGAGAAACTCGAACAGATCGAAGCACGTTATGAAGCGCTGACGGGTGAGCTTTCCTCGCCCGACATCTATTCGGATCAGGCCAACTACGCGAAGCTCAGTAGGCAACATCGCAGCCTCGGCGAGATCGTCAAGAAGTATCGCGAATGGAAGACGGTCAAAGATGAACTGTCGGGCGCGAAGGAGTTGTTCGACATCAGCGGCGACGACGAAGAGATGCGCGAGATGGCACGCGGCGAGATGGAGTCGCTGACCGCGCGTCTCGAACAATACGACGACGAGCTGCGCGTCCTGCTTCTACCGCGTGACCCGAACGATGAGAAGAACGTCATCGTCGAAATTCGCGCCGGGACGGGCGGCGACGAGGCGACACTGTTCGCCGCCGAGATGCTTCGCATGTACGGGCGCTTTGCCGAGCGGCAGGGCTGGAAGATGGAAATTCTCGAAGCGTCGGAGTCCGGCATCGGCGGCTTCAAGGAAGCCATCGCGATGATCGAGGGCGATAAGGTTTACTCGAAAATGCGCTACGAGTCGGGCGTCCACCGCGTCCAGCGAGTGCCGCAGACCGAGACGAGCGGGCGCATCCACACCTCCGCCATCACGGTTGCCGTGCTGCCCGAAGCCGAAGAGGTGGATGTCAAAATCAACCAGAACGACCTTCGCATAGACACCTTCTGCTCGTCCGGCCCCGGCGGGCAGTCTGTGAACACGACCTACTCGGCGGTGCGCATCACGCACATGCCCACGGGTCTCGTCGTCTCGATGCAGGACGAGAAGTCGCAGATCAAAAATCGCGAAAAAGGGATGCGCGTTTTGCGCGCGCGCTTGCAGGAACTCGAAGAGCAGAAGCAGCACGACGCGCAGGCGAGCGAGCGCCGCTCGATGGTCGGCAGCGGCGACCGCTCCGAAAAGATTCGCACCTATAACTTCAAAGAGAATCGCGTCTCCGATCACCGCATCGGCCTCACCGTCCACCAACTCGACCTCGTCATGGAAGGCGCGCTCGACGAATTCATCAACGCACTCGTCGCACACTATCAGACCGAAAAGCTGAAGGCCGAAACTGTCGCCGCCTAAGTTTATCGCCCCATAATTTCAGAGGAGTAGCCATGAGTCTGTTGAGAAAATTCGCAAACGCCCTCGCCTGCGCGGCGCTCGTCGGCGTCTCTCTCTCGCAAGGAATACACGTGTCCGCACAAAATTCTTCAATACTCGATGTTGGCAAAGCGAAGACGCCGGCCTACCCTGAGGCGCACAGGGGCGCGCAGGTTGACGATTACCACGGCACGAAGGTCTCCGACCCGTACCGCTGGCTCGAAGACCTCGACAGCGCGGAGACGAAGGCGTGGGTCGAAGCCGAAAACAGATTGACGTTCGCCTATCTCAACGAGATTCCCGAACGCGCGCGCATCAAGGAACGGCTGACGAAGCTCTGGAATTACGAGCGGTTCGGCGTGCCGACGAAAGAAGGCTCGCGCTACGTCTATACGAAGAACAACGGCCTGCAAAACCAGAGCGTGCTCTACACCGTCACGTCGCTCGACGGCGAACCGAAACTGCTGCTCGACCCGAACACGCTTTCGACAGACGGTACAATCGCGCTCGGCGGAACGTCTTTCACGCAGGACGGCAAGCTTATGGCCTACGGGCTGGCTGCTTCCGGCTCTGATTGGGAAGAGTGGCGCGTGCGCGACGTGGAGACGGGCAAGGATTTGCCCGACACTATCAAGTGGGTCAAGTTCTCCGGCGCGTCTTGGGCGACGGACGGCAGGGGCTTCTACTACAGCCGCTACGATGAGCCGAAGGAAGGCAGCAAGCTTGCCGCCGTCAACGAATATCAGAAACTCTACTTTCACAAACTCGGCACCGCGCAAACGGAAGACGCGCTCGTCTATGAACGGCCCGATCACAAAGATTGGGGCTTCGGCGGTTATGTGACGGAAGACGGGCGCTACCTCATCATCAACGTCTGGCAAGGGTCGGACGTGAAGAACCGCGTCTATTTCAAAGACCTCTTCACGAAGAACTCGCCCGTCATCAAACTGCTCGACGACTTCGACGCTTCCTATAGCTTCGTCGGGAACGACGGGCCGGTCTTCTGGTTTCAGACCAACGGCGGCGCGGCGCGCGGCAAAGTCATCGCCGTGGACACGCGTCATGCCGACCGCGCGAACTGGAAAACGATAGTGCCCGAAACCGCCGAGACGATTGACACGGTGAGCGTCGTCGGCGATCAACTCGTCGTCTCATATCTGAAGGACGCGCACACGCAGGTCAAAGTTTTCGACAGGGCGGGCAAGCTCATTCGCGAAGTCGAGTTCCCCGGCCTCGGCACGGCGGCGGGCTTCGGCGGAAAGCGCAAAGACAAAGAGACCTTCTATTCGTTCACAGGCTTCACGAACCCGACGACGATCTATCGCTACGACATGCGAACGGGCAAGAGCACGATTTTTCGTCAACCGAAAGTTGACTTCAACCCTGCCGACTACGAGACGAAACAGGTTTTCTACACGAGCAAGGACGGCACGCGCGTCCCTATGTTCATCACGCACAGGAAGGGCTTGAAACTCGACGGCACGAACCCGACCTATCTTTACGGCTACGGCGGCTTCAACATCTCCGAGACGCCCGCCTTCTCCGTCTCGATTCTCGTGTGGATGGAGATGGGCGGCGTCTTCGCCGAGGCCAACCTGCGCGGCGGCGGCGAGTACGGCGAAGACTGGCATCAGGCGGGCACGAAGTTAAGGAAGCAGAACGTCTTCGACGACTTCATCTCCGCCGCCGAATGGCTTATCGCGAACAAGTACACTTCGACGCCGAAACTCGCCATCGGCGGCGGCTCGAACGGCGGCCTTCTGGTCGGCGCGGCGCTCACGCAGCGGCCAGACCTCTTCGGCGCGGCGCTTCCCGCGGTCGGCGTGATGGACATGCTACGCTTCCAGAAGTTCACCATCGGCTGGGCGTGGACATCCGATTACGGCTCGTCCGATGACCCCTCAATGTTCAAGGCCCTCTACGCTTACTCGCCGCTCCACAACGTCAAGCCGGGGACAATCTATCCGCCGACGCTGATTACGACCGCCGACCACGACGACCGCGTCTGGCCCGGCCACAGCTTCAAGTTCGCCGCGACGATGCAGGCCGCGCAGGCAGGCCCCGCGCCCGTCCTCATTCGTGTCGAGACGAAGGCCGGACACGGCGCAGGCAAGCCCGTCTCCAAGACCATCGAAGAGGCCGCCGACCGCTGGGGCTTCCTCGTCCGCGCGTTGAATATGAAGGTGGCCGGAAGTTGAAAAGCGCTCGCAGTCATTTTCGCAGGCGGTAATCATCCGTCCTGTCTTCCCACATGAACAGCAAAAGGC